>NZ_JAMYRK010000003.1:0-211181 GCF_040321335.1 Mesorhizobium sp. M0437 | reverse complement strand
AAGGTGTTCCACGGACGGCTCCCTTGTTTGAGATCTCAACGAACTCATTCTGGCACATCCGATGCCGTCGGGCGCCGTCCACCCCATCATGCCGTAACTCCACGCGCTGCTACGTTGAACTGCAGGGCAAGCTCGTCCTCGATTGGTCGCAAGGGGGCTAAAGGCCGGCGCTCTACGGCGCCCCCCTCTGCCCTGCCGGGCATCTCCCCCTCTTGGGGGGAGATTGGCAGCTTGACGGGCAGCGCGAACCTCGCAAACAGAACCTCAATCCGGCCCAAAGCCCGGCGACGTCGCACTGCCGTCATCCAGCTTCGACAGCCATTCGACCAGCGTCGGGCGATAGCGCGTCAGACCCTTGTAGTTGGCGAGTTCGTCGGGAAGGTCGCGGATGACGCGGTGCAGGCGCCGTGCCCATTTCGGCTGCGTCACCAGCTCGTCCATCTTGATCAGATAGCAGCGGATCGGGAAGACGATCGCATTCGAGCGCGGCAGCCGCCAGAAGCTCTGCAGCTCGACGCGCAGATGGACCTTGTCGCCGACGTTTTCGGGCGTCACCGTGGCGCGGTCCGGACCCCATTTGTGGTAGTTTTCCGGGCTGGTATCGAGGCGCGGATTGATGGTCATCGTCCAGTTCAGCCGCCGTGCCGGCTTGCCCTGCTGGATATTGGTGAGGAACTTCAGCGCCCGGACGAAGATTCCCTTCTCGTGCGCCAGCGGCACCGGCGCGTGCCATTCGAAGAAGTTCATGCCGATGTCGAAATCGAGCGACCAGTCGGCCTGGGTGGTGACCATGCCGGCATCCATCCACAGATTGCCGTCGCGCTGGTCGAGAATGCAGAAATCGCCCTGGCTCTGGCGCGTGATGTACTCCATCGGCCCATAGGGCAGCGTCGAGACGTCGCCGAAGGTGAAGCTGTCGTCGATGCCGAGCGGGCGGTTGATCCAGCGCCAGCGATCGCCGTCCCGGATCAGCGTGAAATGCTCGGGATAGCCCAGCGCCTGCTGCTCCATCAAAAGCTCGAGCAGATCCCAGCCGGCCAGCGTCATGTGCGGCAGCGACTGGCAGCGCAGCGGATCCTCGGCCAGCACCAAAGCGCGGTCCTGCATCTCGGCGACATAGTGCTCGTCGACGTCGATCAAATTCTCCAGCACGCTGCCCTTCGGCCCGACGACATGCGGCTCGATGTTGACGGCATACATGTAGCTGTCTTCATGGAACGGGAACGGGAACCGCCTGATGTGCTCGGGGCTGTTCCTGAAGGTGAAGTCGTCGCGGAACGTTTCCTTGCGAAAGGTGATGCCCAAGCTCGCCTCCTATCTTTCCAGCACCAGCGACCTGCCCTCGAAGCGCGAGACGCAGGGCATGATCTTGCAGCCCGAACGGTGGTCTTCCTCGCTCAGCCAGTGGTCGTTGTGGATGAATTTGCCGTCATGCGAAATCACGTTGGTCTCGCATTGGCCGCAGACGCCACCGCGGCAGAGATAGGGCGGATCGACGCCGGCCGCCTCGATCGCCTCGAGCAGGCTCTGCTGCTCGTCGACACGGATGGTCTTGCCGCTGAGCGCCAGCGTCACGTCGAAGGGCGCGCCGGGCTGGGGTGCGGCGAAATGCTCGAAATGCACGGTCTCCGGAGGCCAGCCGAGGGCCGCGGCACGCTCGCGCACCCAGCCGATCATGCCGGACGGGCCGCAGACATAGAGATGCGTGCCGAGCGGCTGCGACGACAGCAGCCGGTCGAGATCGACGCGCTCGTCGCGGTCGTCGTGATAGAGCCTGACCCGGCGGTCGTAGCGCTCCCTGAGCAGGTTGGCATAGGTGCCTAGCGAGGCGGTGCGGCAGGTGTAATGCAATTCGAAATTGCCGCCTTCCGCCGCCAGTTGCGCGGTCTGCGCCATGAACGGGGTGATGCCGATGCCGCCGGCCAGCATCAGATGCTTCCTGGCGCGCAGATCGAGCGAGAACAGGTTGACGGGGTAGCTCACCACCATCTCCGTGCCCGGCCTGACCTGCCTGTGCATGAACAGCGAGCCGCCGCGGCCGGCGTCGTCGCGGCGCACCGAGATGGTGTATTCGCGGGTGTCGAGCGGCGAGCCCATCAGCGAATAGGGATTGAGCCTGGTGCGTTCGCCATCGCGCATCTCGACGACGACATGGGCGCCGCCGGAAAAGGTCGGCAAAAGCTCGCCGTCGCGCCGGCGGAAATGAAAGCGCGTCACCAGCTCGTTGACCGGGACGACATCGCTGACGACGACATCGAGTTTGGTGGTGCCGGTGCTCATCGAAAGACCTCCTCGATCGGAGGAATTTCGCTGCGGTCCTCGGCGTTGATGCAGACGCCCTGGAAGGCGGCGAGGCGCCGCGAATAGTGGTCGCGCACCAGAAGCAAGAGGCCGCAATGCGAACAGGCTGCCGGCTGCGTCGTCACGTTCTCGGTGATGCCCTTGCAGTGGACGCATTGCATGCGGCGCGCCAGCGAGCCGCGATGCTCGGTCTGGATCGAGGTGTGGTCGATGCCGGCTTCGAGCGCCGCCTGCATGGCCTGGCCGATCAGCCCCTCGGTGCCGGCAAGGTAGAGCCTGAGGCCCATATGGGCGTTGGCCAGCGTCTGCTTCAGCCGCGGCAGGGCGCTGGCAAAGGAATGGCCGAGGTAGAACTGTGCCGGCTTCAGGGCTTCGAGCGCATCGGCATATTTACCATCGCGTCCGGGAATGAAGATGATGTGGGCGCCACCGAAGAAATCCGCCGGTGCCTTGGCGGCCAGATCGGCAATCGCCAGCGCTCCCTCTGCATCCGCTATGAAAAGATGATGCTTGCCGGGCTGCGGAGACAGGGTCCCATTGACCGGGCGGCTGATGATGCTTTTCGCTGCCATACCCGCAGTATGCCTCAGCCTTTCGCCGTGCGCTTGGTCTTCTTCGGATCATCGAAAGGAAGCGGCTCGGCGGTTGCGCTGATGGCGCCGCTCTTGTTGCGGATCTCGAGCCTGGTGCCCTGCACCGCGCAGTCGGCGTCGAGCCGGGCAATGCCCATCGATTTTTTGACCAACGGCGAATACATGGCGCAGGTCACCACGCCGACCTTTTTGTCGTCGCGATAGACCGGCGCGCCCTCGTCGGCCGGCTCCTTGCCTTCGAGCAGCACGCCGAAGATCTTGAAGCGCTCCTTGCCCTTGAGGCGGTAGTGCTCCTCGGCGCCGCGAAAGCCCGTCTTGCCGGGGCTGACGGTGAAGTCGAGACCAAGCTCCCACAGTGTGTCGCCGGGGCCTTCGTTCTCGAACGGGTATTTCTGCGAATTGTCGTAGGGGTAAAACAGCAGGTAGCTCTCGACGCGCAGCATGTCGAGCGTGGTGAAGCGGCACGGGATGATGCCGGCGCTCTTGCCCTCGTCGAGGATCCTGTCCCAGATCGTTCCGGCGTCCTGGCCACGGCAGAAAATCTCGTAGCCGCGCTCGCCGGTGTAGCCGGTGCGCGAGATCATCACCGGAAAGCCGAACAACTGCGTCTGCATGTGGTGGAAATAGTTGAGGTCGCGAATGCCGGGCACATGCTTTGCCAGATAATCCACGGCTAGCGGCCCCTGCAGCGAAAGGTCGTGCAGATTGTCGTCGAAGCGCAGCGACACGTCGCGACCGACGGAAGCGCGCTGCAGCTCTTCATGGCCGGTGCCCGAGCCATGCACGACCATCCAGGAATTCGGGCCGGTGCGGTAGAGGATGCAGTCGTCGGTGAACTTGCCGGCCTCGTTGAGCATGCAGGCATAGGCCGACTTGCCGGGATAGATCTTTTCGACGTCGCGCGTCGTCGCCAGATCGATCAGGTGCGAGGCGTGCGGCCCGGTGATGTGGACCTTCTTCAAGCCGGACACGTCCATCAGGCCGGCCTTGGTGCGGATGGCGATATACTCTTCGTCGGCGTCCTTGTTGTAGGTCCAGGCGGTGCCCATGCCGCTCCAGTCCTCGAGCTTCGAGCCGAGCGCGCGATGGCGGTCCGCAAGCGTCGAAAATCTCCAGGATGCCGTCATCCGCTGTCCTCCGTTAGAAAGAAACTTTTTTGCTTTCCCCTGCTCCCTGCACACAGGCGGGAGCCTTGCCTTGAATATTGACCGCAAACGCCGGGAGCCTGCAATACCCGTAAGCAAATAATTTCATTGTCAGGCAAATCCGGCGCGCCCAAAACAAACGGTTAACGTCGCGTAAAATCGTCTTGACAATTCCAGAATTCGGCCGGATTTTATGAAAAAAATTTCACTCTCTTGAAAGAGGGCAATGACCGGCCAATCCGGACCGGCGTTGAAAAAGGGGAAAGCCGATGTCCGACCTGCAACAGCGCGTGGAAGCGTTGTACCGCTCCGACGTGCGTGGATCCATGCTCCTGATCGTCTGCCTGTGGGCGACGATCCTGTTTGTCCTGTTCATGACATGGCCATACGTCCCCGACGCCGGCATCAAGCTCGTCGTCGCGGTCGCCGCCGCCGCGGTGCTGATCTTCAACACGGCCGCGATCCTGGCGATGGTCAACCACTACAAGGAAGACAAGGACTTCATCTACGGCCTCGACATCAAGAACGCCGACGCCTACCGCAACCGCAAGTCCTGAGGGGGAGACGCATGGCCCGCTATACACCGCCCGAACAGAGCAAGGCCGGACAGGTTTTCGATATCGCCGTCGTCGTGGTCGCGATTTTCGTTGCGCTATGGCTGCCGCTGAAACTAGGTCTGGCAGGGGCGGCAAAATCCATCGACGCGCTCGACGCCAAGACGTGGGAAGCGCTCGGACAAAACCCGACCATGGCCTCGATCTGGGAAAAGCTCGGCTACACGCCGGAAACCGCGCACGACATCATCCAGAACCGGTTCCACTACATCATCGACTGGCCGACGCTGATCATCATGGCGGCGGTGCTGATCGGCTATTTCATCTTTCTGTTCCGCGCATCGGACCGCGAATACCGCGACGTCATCGACGAAAAGTTCGGCGACAAATAGATAGGAAGCATCGTCATGTGGGTGGCACTCTCTTACGCATGCTGGGGCATCTCGATCGTGCTCGCGCTGTGGATGCTCTACGACTGGTTCAAGATCGACACGACCTATTCCGAAGAGATGCTGACCTCGTCCAGGGAAGGCGAACTTGAAGCCGTGTCCGAAAAACACCGGATCTGAGTGGGGGATTGAGCGATGACGATCACGGCCGAACCAGCGGTGCAAGTGCAGGGCGACAGGGTTTCACTGCTCAGGGTGCTTGGCCCCGCCCATGTCTGGGCGCTCGGCGTCGGCATCGTTCTGGTCGGCGAATTCACCGGCTGGAATTTCGCGGCGGACAAGGGCGGCGCGCTGGCGGCGCTGATCGTCTGCTGGATCGTCGGCCTGCTCTACACCTCGGTCGCGATGATCGATTCCGAAGTGACCTCGACGGTTGCCGCCGCCGGCGGCCAATATGCGCAGGCCAAGCACATTGTCGGGCCGCTGATGGCCTTCAACGTCGCGCTGTTCCTGGTCTTTGCCTACACCATGCTCGAAGTGTCGGACGCGATCCTGCTCGGCGACACCATCGTCGCCAAGGCCGGCGTCGAGGGCCTCAACCACAATTCCTTCATCGCCGCGACAATCGTCGTGCTGGCATGGCTGAACTATCGCGGCGTGCTGATGACGCTCAACGTCAACTTCGTCATCACCGCCATCGCCTATGTCTCGATCGTCATCCTGTTCTTCTCGGTCAGCCCGTGGACGCAAGGCGCCGTGCTCAAGCTCAACGAGTTGGTGACCCCGGGCAACGCCCTGCCCTACGGCTGGATCGGCGTCATCGCCGCCTTCCAGTTCGGCATCTGGTATTATCTCGGCATCGAGGGCACCACGCAGGCCGCCGAGGAAGTGCGCTCGCCGGCGCGCTCGCTGCCCTACGGCACGATGGCCGGTATGATCACGCTTCTGATCGCCGCCGCCATGACCTGGTATGTCTGCGCCTCGATGATGCCCTGGGAATATCTCGGCATCACCTATTATCCGCTGTGGGATGCAGGCAAACTGACCGGCAGTGCGCTGCTGGAGAACCTGTTGTTCATCGCGACGCTGCTTGCCGCGCTCGCCTCCGCCAATGGCTGCATCAACGACGCCGCGCGCGCCTGGTTTTCGCTCGGCCGCGACCGCTATCTGCCGACCTGGTTCTCGGCGGTGCATCCGAAATACCGCACGCCCTATCGCTCGATCCTGTTTCTGCTGCCGATCGCGCTCGCCTTCGCCTTCATCGCCGACCTCAACCAGGCGATCACCTTCTCGATCCTGTCGGGCGTGCTGCAATACACTTTCATGAGCATCAACATCATCATGTTCAGGAAAAAGTGGCCGCTCGGCTCGATCCGCCGCGGCTACACCCATCCGTTCCATCCGCTGCCGGCGATCGTCTTGTTCTGCCTTTGCGTGGTCACCTTCTTTGCGATCTTCCTCGGCTTCGGCTCGCAGCTGATCGCCATGGTCGCCTTCTACTTCCTGATCTCGCTGTGGTTCCACTTCTACCGCTACAAATTCGTGCGCCGTGGTGCCCAGTTCACCATGCCGTGGCCGAAGCCGCAGGGCTACTGACGGCGCGCCCGGTCTGGGCGGGCATTTGCGTGACGAGGTGCGTTAGGTGATCTCAGCATTGCTCGCCGGGGCGGTTGCCCTGGCTCTCGTCCTCCATATAGCCTGGCTTGCGCGGGCCAGCCGCGCCAAGGCTTCGACCGGGCTTGCCGCCGACGAAGCCGGCGTCCGCGTCGTCGTCCCCGACGCGGCCAACGTCTCGGACGGCACTGCCGGCGTCGTCACCTTCGCCGGCTCGTGGAACGGCCGGCGGGTGCAGGTGCGGACCATCGTCGACACGCTGGCGATCAGGAAGCTGCCGGCGCGCTGGCTTAGCGTTTCGATCACCGAAAAGGTCGCGATACCAGGCACTTTCGATATGATGATGCGGCCGGGATCGCCGACGACTTTTTCCAATTTCGATCATCTCGTCCACCCGCTGCCGAAGGCGGCGGGGTTTCCGGCCGAGGCGGTGCTGCGGAGCGACCGCAAGGGCGTGCGCTTCCCCGAAGCCATCATCGCCGGCCACCTCGATGTCTTTGCCGAGGAGCGCGCCAAGGAATTGCTGATCACGCCGAACGGCGTGCGCATCGTCTGGCTGCGGGCCGAGGCCGAGCGGGCGCGCTACGGCGTATTCCGGCAAGCCGAATTCGGCACGGTCAGGCTCGATCCGGTGCTGATCGAGAGGCTGCTGTCGTCGGCTTCGGCGCTGCGCGATGCCATCAATCAAAGCGAACGGCAAGCGGCATGACCAGCCAGATCACCACCTCCCCCACACCACCGAGCCCCTATCTGGTTCTGGGCGCTGCGATCGTTTTGCCGGCAAGCGGGCATGTCGTGCTCGGCGTGCCGGTGCGCGGCCTGCAATTCCTGTTCTTCATGGTGATCCTTGCCTGGGTCACCGCCAAGATCGCGCCGCCCGACGCCAGCTTCGTCGGACGCCATGCCGGCGGCTTCCTGATCTATGCCCTGTCGATCCTGGATGCCTACAAGATCGCCCGCATCCGCTATGCCAAATGGGTTCACAATGGCGGCCAGCGCAGCGATAGTGCGGCCGGCGGCGCCTCAGCCGATATATAACGACAGGAAAATTTTTTTCATACCAATTGAATTCCCGGGACTCATTCGATACATCTCGGAGGGAACAAACTCGCGGAGGCTGACATGTGCGGAATCGTCGGACTGTTTTTGAAGGACAAGTCGCTCGAGCCCCAGCTTGGCGCGATGCTGTCGGAGATGCTGATCTCGCTCAGCGATCGCGGTCCCGACAGCGCCGGCATCGCCATCTATGGCGCGTCCTCCAATGAAGCCAAGATCACCATCCAGTCGGCCAAGCCGGAGCGCGATTTCCGCGGCCTCGACGCCGAACTTGCCAAGGCAATCGGCGCGCCGGTGAGCATTGCTGCGAAGTCGACGCATGCCGTGGTCCGGACGATGCCTGCCAAGATCGACGAAGCGCGCGAGGCGATCCAGACGCTGCGCCCCGACATCCGCATCATGGGCGCCGGCGACGTCGTCGAAATCTACAAGGAAGTCGGGCTGCCGGAAGCGGTCGTCGACCGTTTCGGCGTCCGCGAGATGACCGGCACCCACGGCATCGGCCATACCCGCATGGCGACCGAATCGGCGGTGACGACGATGGGCGCGCATCCGTTCTCGACCGGCGCCGACCAGTGCCTGGTGCATAATGGCTCGCTGTCCAACCACAACAATGTCCGCCGCGAGCTGATCCGCGAAGGCATGACATTCGAGACCGAGAACGACACCGAGGTCGCTGCCGCCTATCTCTCCTCGCAGATGGCGCATGGCAAGAATCTGGGCGAGGCGCTGGAAGGCACGCTGAGTGATCTCGACGGGTTTTTCACCTTCGTCGTCGGCACCAAGAACGGCTTCGGCGTGGTGCGCGATCCGATCGCCTGCAAGCCCGCCGTAATGGCCGAAACCGACCAGTATGTCGCCTTCGGCTCGGAATATCGTGCGCTCACCAAACTGCCCGGCATAGACAATGCGAAGGTCTGGGAACCCGAGCCCGCAACCGTCTATTTCTGGGAGCATTGAACCAATGCCGGCAATTAACCTCTCCAAGGCGGCTCGCGAGCCGGGCCATGCGTCACGGGTCTTCGACCTGGCCGAAATGTCGCTGCGCGAGCTCAACCAGGCGCTGCACGATCTGGCGCCCGGTTCGAACGAGACCGCCTGGGAGGTGCTCCACCCGCGAGGCAGCCATTCGGTCGCCGTCGGCGTCGACCAGCCGGTCGCCATCGATGTGCGCGGCAGCGTCGGCTATTACTGCGGCGGCATGAACGACGGCGGCACCATCACCGTGCATGGCTCGGCCGGGCCCGGCGTCGGCGAGAACATGATGTCCGGCCAGATCGTCGTCAAAGGCGATGCCAGCCAGTATGCCGGCGCCACCGGCCGGGGCGGGTTGCTCGTCATCGAAGGCAACGCGTCGTCGCGCTGCGGCATCTCGATGAAAGGCATCGACATCGTCGTCCATGGTAATATCGGCCACATGTCGGCCTTCATGGCGCAGTCCGGCAACCTCGTGGTGCTGGGCGACGCCGGCGATGCGCTCGGCGATTCCATCTACGAGGCGCGGCTTTTCGTGCGCGGCAAGGTCGAAAGCCTCGGCGCCGACTGCATCGCCAAGGAGATGCGGCCCGAGCATCTCGAATTGCTGCAAGGCTTGCTCGACCGCGCCGGTGTGACCGGCGTCAAGGCGGCGGAGTTCAAGCGTTATGGCTCGGCTCGTACCCTCTACAATTTCAATATCGACAACGCCGACGCGTATTGAGGCTCAATGACCTATCGCAACCCGCCGACGACGCCGCGCAAATCCGCGACCTTCGACGACTACACGCTTTCCGAGATCCGCCGCGCCGCGGCGACCGGCATCTATGACATCCGCGGCGCCGGCGCCAAGCGCAAGTTGCCGCATTTCGACGACCTTCTGTTCCTCGGTGCCTCGATCTCGCGCTACCCGCTCGAAGGCTATCGCGAGCGCTGCGACACCAGCGTCGTGCTCGGCTCGCGCTATGCGAAAAAACCGATCGAATTGAAAATCCCGATCACCATTGCCGGCATGAGCTTCGGCTCGCTGTCCGGCCCGGCGAAGGAAGCGCTCGGCCGCGGCGCGACGCTGTCCGGCACCTCGACGACCACCGGCGACGGCGGCATGACCGAGGAAGAGCGCGGCCATTCGAAGACGCTGGTCTACCAGTATCTGCCGTCGCGCTACGGCATGAACCCGCGCGACCTGCGCCGTGCCGACGCGATCGAGGTTGTCGTCGGCCAGGGCGCCAAGCCAGGCGGCGGCGGCATGCTGCTCGGCCAGAAGATCTCCGACCGCGTCGCCGAAATGCGCACGCTGCCGAAAGGCATCGACCAGCGCTCGGCCTCGCGCCACCCCGACTGGACCGGGCCGGACGACCTCGAGATCAAGATCCTCGAACTGCGCGAAATCACCGACTGGGAAAAGCCGATCTACGTCAAGGTCGGCGGCGCGCGGCCGTATTACGACACCGCGCTTGCGGTGAAATCGGGCGCCGATGTCGTCGTCGTCGACGGCATGCAGGGCGGCACTGCGGCGACCCAGGAAGTGTTCATTGAAAATGTCGGCCAGCCTACGCTTGCCTGCATCAGGCCGGCCGTGCAGGCGCTGCAGGATCTCGGCATGCACCGCAAGGTGCAGCTGATCGTCTCCGGCGGTATCCGCAACGGCGCCGACGTCGCCAAGGCGCTGGCGCTCGGCGTCGATGCGGTGTCGATCGGCACGGCAGCGCTTGTCGCGCTCGGCGACAACGACCCGCGCTGGGAGGCGGAATACAACGAGCTCGGCACCACCGCCGGCGCCTATGACGACTGGCATGAGGGTCGCGACCCGGCCGGCATCACCACGCAGGATCCCGAGCTAATGAAACGGGTCGATCCGATTGCGGCCGGCCGACGGCTGGCGAATTATCTTAAGGTGATGACACTTGAGGCTCAGACAATCGCCCGCGCCTGCGGCAAGAACAGCCTGCACAATCTCGAGCCCGAGGATCTTGTGGCCTTGACGATCGAAGCCGCCGCCATGGCCGGCGTGCCGCTGGCCGGCACCAACTGGATACCGGGCAAGAACGGCTTCTAAGACAAACCAAATGCCAGTAAGCGAGGAACTATAATGGGGAACGATCTCGCCGCCTTCGCCAAGGAAAAGGGCGTCAAATATTTCATGATATCCTACACCGACCTGTTCGGTGGACAACGCGCCAAGCTGGTGCCGGCGCAGGCGATCGCCGACATGCAGCGGGACGGTGCCGGCTTTGCCGGCTTTGCCACCTGGCTCGATCTGACGCCGGCGCATCCCGACATGCTGGCGGTGCCGGATCCGGCCTCGGTGATCCAGTTGCCTTGGAAGCCGGAGGTCGCCTGGGTCGCCGCCAACTGCATCATGGACGACAAATCGGTCGAGCAGGCGCCGCGCAACACGCTGAAGCGGTTGATCGCGGACGCTACTGGCGACGGCATGCACATCAAGACCGGCGTCGAGGCCGAATTCTTCCTGATCTCGCCGGATGGCAAGACGATTTCCGACGAATATGACACGGCGTCGAAACCCTGCTACGACCAGCAGGCGGTGATGCGCCGCTACGACGTGATCGCCGAGATCTGCGACCACATGCTGGCGCTCGGCTGGGGCGCCTACCAGAACGACCACGAGGACGCCAACGGCCAGTTCGAGATGAACTGGGCCTTCGACGATGCGCTGGCGACCGCCGACAAGCATTCCTTCTTCAAATTCATGGTGAAATCGGTCGCCGAGAAGCACGGCCTGCGCGCAACCTTCATGCCTAAACCCTTCCAGGGCCTGACCGGCAATGGCTGCCATGCGCATATCTCGGTGTGGGACAAAGATGGCAAGACCAATGTCTTTGCCGATAATGCGATGGAGCTCGGCCTGTCGGCCAAGGGCAGGAATTTCCTCGGCGGCATCATGAAACATGCGTCCGCGCTTGCCGCCATCACCAACCCGACGGTCAATTCCTACAAGCGCATCAACGCACCGCGCACCATCTCCGGCGCCACCTGGGCGCCGAACACGGTGACCTGGACCGGCAACAACCGCACCCACATGGTGCGCGTGCCTGGGCCAGGCCGCTTCGAGCTGCGCCTGCCGGACGGCGCGGCAAACCCCTATCTGCTGCAGGCCGTCATCATCGCCGCCGGCCTTGACGGCGTCCGCTCGAAGGCCGACCCCGGCCGGCGCTACGATATCGACATGTACCAGTTCGGCCATACGGTCGAGGGCGCGCCGAAGCTGCCGCTCAACCTGCTCGACGCGTTGCGCGAGTTTGACAACGACAAATCGCTCAAGGCGGCGCTGGGTGAGGAATTCTCGTCGGCCTATCTAAAGCTGAAGCAGCAGGAATGGAATTCCTATGCTTCCCACTTCACCCAGTGGGAGCGCGACCACACGCTCGACATCTGATCCGGAATTGTTGCACGCCCGGCGCGAAACAGGTTCATGAAATACTCGATCTTCTCCCTCGCCCGGGCGGCATTTTCCGGCCATAAGAACTGGCAGCGCACCTGGCGCGACGCCAGCCCGAAGAGCCACTACGACGTGGTGATCATCGGCGGCGGCGGCCATGGCCTGGCGACGGCATGGTTCCTCGCCAGCGAATACGGCATCAGGAATGTCGCCGTGCTGGAAAAAGGCTGGATCGGCTCCGGCAATGCCGGCCGCAACACAACCATCATTCGCTCCAATTACGGGCTGCCCGGCAATACCGGCTTCTACGAGCTGTCGATGAAGCTGTGGGAGCGGATGGAGCAGGACCTCAACTACAACACCATGGTCAGCCAGCGCGGTGTCATCAACCTCTACCATTCCGACGCGCAGCGCGATGCCTATGCGCGGCGCGGCAACACCATGCGCATCAACGGCATCGATGCCGAACTGCTCGATCTGACGGCGGTCAGGAAGATGATGCCGTTCCTGAACTTCGACAACGCACGTTTCCCGGTGCAGGGCGGGCTTTTGCAGCGGCGCGGCGGCACGGCGCGGCACGACGCCGTGGTCTGGGGCTATGCGCATGCGGCGAGCGCGCTCGGCGTCGACATCATCCAGAACTGCGAGGTGACCGGTTTTGTCCGCGATGGCAGCGGCAAGGTGACCGGCGTCGAGACGAGCCGCGGCAGGATCGGCGCGGCCAAGGTCGGCATGGCGGTCGCCGGCTCCTCGTCGCGCGTCGCGGCGATGGCCGGCATGCGGCTGCCGATCGAAAGCCATGTGCTGCAGGCCTTCGTCTCCGAGGCGATCAAGCCGCTGATCCCCAACGTCATGACGTTCGGCGCCGGGCATTTCTACGTCAGCCAGTCCGACAAGGGCGGCCTGGTCTTCGGCGGCGACATAGACGGTTACAATTCCTATGCCCAGCGCGGTAATCTGCCTGTCATGGAAGACGTGTGCGAGGGCGGAATGGCGCTGATGCCGATGATCGGCCGGATACGGCTGCTGCGTCAGTGGGGCGGCATCATGGACATGTCGATGGACGGCTCGCCGATCATCGACAAAACACCGGTCAACGGGCTCTATCTCAACGCCGGCTGGTGCTATGGCGGCTTCAAGGCGACGCCCGGCTCCGGCCTGGTCTTTGCCCATCTGCTGGCGCGCGACGAGCCGCACAAGGAGGCTGCCCGCTTTCGTCTCGACCGCTTCCGGCGAGGTGCGATGATCGACGAAAAGGGCCAAGGCGCCCAACCGAACCTGCATTAAAGGCTGGCTGAAGAAGCATGCGCATTGTCTGTCCCTTCTGCGGCGAACGCGAACTCGGGGAGTTCACCTATCTGGGCGACGCCAAGCCGGTGCGTCCGGCGGCCGGCGCCACCGACGACGAGGTCTTCGACTACGTCTATCTGCGCGACAACATCGCCGGGCCGATGAGCGAATACTGGTACCATGGCGGCGGCTGCCGGGCCTGGCTGAAGGTCGCCCGCAACACGCTGACGCACGAGATTTCGGCGGTCGAACCGGCTGCAGGCGTTGGTGCTGCCGAGGTTGGCGCCTGATGGTTGGCCCCGCGCAGATACACCGGCTGGAGAGCGGCGGTCTCATCGATCGCGCCGCGCCGCTGGCCTTCCGCTTCGACGGCAAGAGCTTTGCCGGCTTCCAAGGCGACACGCTGGCCTCGGCGCTGATCGCCAATGGCGTCAAGCTGGTCGGCCGCTCGTTCAAATACCATCGGCCGCGCGGCATCCTGACCGCTGGTTCGGAGGAGCCCAACGCGCTGGTCGAACTGCGCAGCGGAGCGCGGCGCGAGCCGAACACCAAGGCGACCACGGCCGAACTCTATGACGGGCTCGAAGCCGCCAGCCAGAACCGCTGGCCGTCGCTGCGCCACGACCTGATGGCGGTCAATCAGCTGTTCGCGCCGATCTTCGTCGCCGGCTTTTACTACAAGACCTTCATGTGGCCGGCGAAATTCTGGGAAACGATCTACGAGCCAACGATTCGCCGCGCCGCCGGCCTCGGCCGCGCTGCAGGCGTCGCCGATCCCGACCATTACGACAAGGCGTGGGCGCATTGCGACGTGCTGATTGCCGGGTCCGGCCCGGCCGGGCTGGCTGCGGCACTGGCGGCCGGGCGCGGCGGCGCCCGCGTCATCCTATGCGAGGAAGATTTTGCGCTTGGCGGCCGTCTGCTCGCCGACGGCGGCATGATCGACGGCGCGCCGGCGGCCGAATGGATTACGCGCACGCTGGCCGAACTCGCCGCACTGCCCGATGTCCGCGTCATGACCCGCACGACATTGTTCGGCGTTTATGATGGCGGCACCTATGGCGCCATCGAGCGGGTCAACGACCACCTGCCCTCGCCGCCCGAGCACCAGGTGCGCCAGCGGTTGTGGCGGATCGTGGCCAAGCGCTGCGTCGTCGCCGCCGGCGCCATCGAGCGACCGATCGTCTTTGCCGGTAACGACACGCCGGGCGTGATGATGGCTTCGGCGATGCGGACCTATGTCGCGCGCTACGCGGTTACCCCTGCCAGAAGGATCGCGCTGTTCACCAACAATGAGGATGGCTGGCGCACGGTCGAGACCGCGCTTGGCGCCGGTTTGCAGATCGCGGCGGTCGTCGATGCGCGCCCGGACGTCTCCGCCGCGCATCGCGCGCTTGCCGCCAAGGGCGGCTTTGCCGTGCTAAACGGCTCGGTCAGCGGGGTCGAAGGCGGCAAGGACGGGGTCCGGAAAATCGTGGTGGCGCTGACCGGCAGCGCACGGGCGGAAGTCGAAGCCGACGGGCTTGCCGTGTCCGGCGGCTGGAATCCGGCGGTCGGGCTGACCTCCTATCATCGCGGCCGGCCGAAATGGCAGGACGATATCGCAGCCTTCGTGCCGGATGGTGCGCCGCCCGGCATGATGGCCGTCGGCGCCGCCAACGGCGCCTTCGGGCTGGGCGACTGCCTGCGCCAGGGCTTTGCCGCGGGTGCTGCGGCAGCGCAGAGTGCTGGACGCGGCGGCAATGCCGGCACATCGCCGGTCGCCGACAGCGAGGCGTTTTCGCTGACGCCGCTTTGGTATGTGGCCGGCAAAGGGAAAGCCTTCGTCGATTACCAGCATGACGTGACCGCGTCCGACATCGAGCTGGCGCAGCGCGAAGGTTTCGAATCGGTCGAGCATCTCAAGCGCTATACGACGCTCGGCATGGCCACCGACCAGGGCAAGACCTCGAACGTCGCCGGTCTCGCCATCATGGCGGCAATCAGCGGCAAATCGATCCCCGAAACCGGCACGACGATCTACCGCCCGCCCTATGTGCCGGTCGCCATCGGCGCTTTCGCCGGCCATCATCGCGACGAGAATTTTCATGCGACACGACTGACGCCGTCGCATCACTGGGCAGCCGAACAGGGCGCGGTGTTCGTCGACACCGGCCTGTGGAAGCGCGCGCAATGGTATCCGCGCGCCGGCGAAAAGGACTGGCTGGAATCGGTCGCCCGCGAGGTCAAGGCGGTGCGCTCCGGCGTCGGCTTCTGCGATGTCTCGACGCTCGGCAAGATCGACGTGCACGGCCCGGATGCCGGCGCCTTTCTCGACCGCGTCTACATCAACACCTTCTCCAGTCTCGCCGTCGGCAAAGCCCGCTACGGGCTGATGCTGCGCGAGGACGGCATCGTCTATGACGACGGCACGACGTCGCGGCTGGCCGAAGACCATTATTTCCTGACCACCACCACCGCCAAGGCCGGGCTGGTGATGCAGCATCTCGAATTCTGCCGGCAGGTGCTGTTCCCCGAATTCGACGTGCAGCTGACATCCGTCTCCGATCAATGGGCACAGTTCTCGATCGCCGGGCCGAAGACCCGGGACCTGCTTCGGGAAATGGTCGATCCGGCGGAGGATTTGTCGAACGAGGGCTTTCCCTTCATGGGGGCGCGGGAAGTCGCGCTTCGCGGTGGCATCAAGGCGCGGCTGTTCCGCATCTCGTTTTCGGGCGAAATGGCGTTCGAGATTTCGGTTCCCGCCCGCTATGGCGAGGCGCTGGTGCGCAATTTGATGCTGGCCGGCAAGCCGTTCGGCGTTACGCCCTACGGCACCGAGGCGCTCGGCGTCATGCGCATCGAAAAGGGCCATGTCGCCGGCCCGGAGCTGAACGGCACGACGACCGCCGCCGACCTCGGGTTGGGCAAGATGATGTCCAGCAAGAAAGATTTCATCGGCCGCGTCATGGCCGGGCGCGAGGCGCTGATTGCGCCGGACCGCCAGGTCGTGGTCGGCATCAAGCCGGTCGACAAGACGCGCCGCCTGCGTTCCGGCGCGCATATCATCCCGAAGGGCGAGACGCCCGGTCCCGATAACGACCAGGGCTACGTCACTTCGGTCTGCTTCTCGCCCATGCTCGACCAGTGGATCGGGCTGGCGCTTGTTGAGCGTGGCCGCGAGCGCATTGGCGAGATCGTCCATGCGCATGACCCGCTGCGCGGCGAAGACTATGACGTCGAGCTGTGCAGCCCGGTCTTCTACGATCCGGATGGAGGGCGCCAGCGTGGCTGAGTTTTCCTGGATTGCCCGCAGTCCGCTGGAGAAAGCGCTTGTTGTCGGCGCCTATGGCGCGCGTGGCACGGCGGCCGGCGTATCGCTCGCCGAGATCCGCAATTTCGACCTGATCCAGGTGATGGCGCGGCGCGGCAAAGCGGCAGAACTGGCGAAGGCCGCCGAAACCCGCTTCGGCGTTGCCGCCCCGGAAACGCCCAAGGCGACCCGAACTCCCGACGCTACGCTAATCTGGTCGGGACCGGATCAGTTCCTGGTCCTGTCCAATGGCGGCAAGCACGCGAGCGAACCGCTGAGCCAGACGTTTGCGCAATCCGCCTCGTTGTCCGACCAGTCGCATGCTCGCGCGCTGATCAGCGTTTCCGGAGAAAAGGCGCGCGCGATGCTGGCCAAACTGTCGTCGCTAGACCTGCACCCCGCGGTGTTCCCGGCCGGCACCGCTGCGGCGACCTCGGTCGATCACACCAGCATCAATCTCTGGCGCGGCAATGACCGGCCGGACGGACAGGCGGTGTTCAATCTTCTGGTGTTCGCCACCTTCGCCGAAAGCCTGTCGCATACGATACTGGACGCTGCCGCCGAGTATGGCGTCGAGATCGGGCATTCCGAGGAATGGGGGTAGGATTGTGCGCCACCTTCCCTTCTCCCCTTGTGGGAGAAGGTGGCCGAGCGAAGCTCGGTCGGATGAGGGGTGCTCCAGCTTGGCTATGACGGCACTCCGTCCAACACCCCTCAACCGTCTCGGCGCTGCGCGCCGATCCACCTTCTCCCACAAGGGGAGAAGGAAGAGGCGCGCGCCTCGCCTTCACTTGCCAACTCCGGCTCTTCTATCCTATTCTTCCCGCTAAAATAATTTCACACACAGGCAAACTTGTTTCTCGAAACCAAGGTTGAGATGAGCCAGTCGCCCTACCCCGCCGTCGTCGCCGGACCGCCCCGGCCGAGCCTGATCCTGCGGCCAGGCCAGATTACGCTGCCGGCCGGAATGGAGCGCTACACGGTTCAGGGCAATGGCGCGGTGCTGATCGAGGTCGAGGCCGGCGACATTGTCACCGTGCGCGATGTCGAGGGCGGGCAGGCCTGCGAGCTGCTGGCATGGGACAGCAGCGAGGCGGCCGATCCCGGCATTCTCGGCGAGAAATCGAACAGCAATGCCGCCGGCATCAAGGCGCTGCTGGCCGAAGGCGACCACAGCCTCGCATCCTTGCGCCGGGGGCTCGACCGGCGCCAGGTGCAGCTCGACCAGGCGAAGGCGGTTCGCGTTTTCGGCGGCGCCACCCCTGCCGGTACCGAACAGGCTTTTACCGTCGCCCGCGATGGGTCGATGCTGATTGCCGCGCCCGGCGGGCCGATGCTGGTCGACGGCCACGATACGGCGACGCCGCTTAGCGTCATCGTCCGCCGCGCCACCATCCGCCCGGCAGCGAAATCCAGGCTTGCCGACCCGCTGGCCGATCCCGTGCTCGACCTGCGCGTCCATTCGGCGACGGCGGAGGCCTACTTCGTCAAGGCGGGCGACTATCTGCAGATCATCGATGTCGACGGGCGCCAATGCACCGACTTCCAGTGCTTTTCGGCGCGCAAGCTGGACAAGGGCCGCGATCATCCGCTCGACGTGACGACGACGCGCACGCTGATGGGTTCGAGCTATCCGATGCCCGGTCTGCACTCAAAATACTACGACCAGGACATGGAGCCGCTGGTCGAGGTTGTGCAGGACACTTGCGGCCGCCACGATGCATTCGCGCTCGCCTGCGCGGCCAAATATTACGACGACATCGGTTATCCCGGCCATCCCAACTGCTCGGAGAATTTCAACCGCGCGCTGGCCGACAAGGGTGTCACGCCTCGCGCCGGCTGGATGGCGATCAACTTCTTCTTCAACACGGCCATCGACGCGCATGGCGTCGTGGTATCGGACGAGCCGTGGTCGCGGCCGGGCGACTATGTGCTACTCAAGGCGCTCACGGACATCGTCTGCGTCTCGTCCGCCTGCCCCGACGATACGACGCCGGCCAATGGCTGGAACCTGACCGACATCCATGTGCGAACCTATCCCGGCCAGCACAAATTCTCGCGAGCGATCGCCAGACGCATGACGCCCGATTCGGAACCGAAAATGACCCGCGAGACCGCCTTTCATTCGAGCTTTGCCAAGCACACCCGCAACTTCGTCGAGTACAAGGGCTATTGGCTGGCCAATTCCTTCGCCAAGCAAGGCCCGATCGATGAATACTGGGCCTGCCGGCAGGACGCCGTGATCATGGACCTGTCGCCGCTGCGCAAGTTCGAGGTCACCGGGCCGGACTCCGAGGCGCTGCTGCAATACACGCTGACCCGCGACATCAAGAAGCTCGGCGTCGGCCAGGTCGTCTATTCCGCCATGTGCTACGAGCATGGCGGCATGATCGACGACGGCACGCTGCTCAGGCTCGGCAAGGATAATTTCCGCTGGGTCGGCGGCGACGATCTATCCGGCCAATGGCTGCGGGAAACGGCGCAAAAACTCGGCCTCACCGTGCTGGTGCGCTCCTCGACCGACCAGATGCACAATGTTGCCGTGCAGGGACCGAAAAGCCGCGACGTCCTGCGGCAGATCATCTGGACCTCGCCGCTGCAGCCGTCGATCGACGAACTCGAATGGTTCCGTTTCGCCGTCGCCCGCATCGGCGGCGGCAACGGCATTCCGGTCGTTGTCTCGCGCACCGGTTACACCGGCGAGCTCGGCTACGAGATCTGGTGCCATCCGCGCGACGCCGAAAAGGTGTTCGACGCGATCTGGCAGGCCGGCCAACCGCACGGCCTGAAGCCGATGGGGCTGCAGGCGCTCGATATGGTGCGCATCGAGGCCGGGCTGATCTTTGCTGCTCACGAGTTTTCCGACCAGACGGATCCGTTCGAGGCCGGCATCGGCTTCACCGTACCGCTGAAGACCAAGAGCGACGATTTCATCGGCCGCGAGGCACTGATCCGGCGCAAGGAAAACCCGCAGAAGAAGCTGGTCGGCCTCGACGTCGACGCCAATGTCGCCGTCGGCCACGGCGATTGCGTGCATATCGGCCGGGCGCAGATCGGCGTCGTCACCTCCGGCATGCGTTCGCCGGTGCTGAACAAGACCATCGCGTTGGCCAGGCTCGACGTCACGCATTCGGCGATCGGCACCGAGGTCGAGATAGGCAAGCTCGATGGTCACAGCAAGCGGCTGCCGGCGCGCGTCGTCGCCTTCGCCCATTACGACCCGCAAAAGACCAGGCCGCGCTCCTGACCGACGCTGCCTGGTTCTTCCCTTCTCCCTTGTGGGAGAAGGTGGATTGGCACGCAGCGCCAAGACGGTTGCCAATCTGGAACGCCCCTCATCCGACCGAGCTTCGCTCGGCCACCTTCTCCCACAACAAGGGGAGAAGGAAAGACCGCACCCGTTGGCAGCGCCAGCGAAGCTCGACTGTTTCACAAGCGCAATGTGCACAGCGTCACAAAGCGCTTGACGTGAAAGCGCGTTGGGTCAATCTTCACTGCTAAGAAAAAAATACTACTGAGCGGAAAACGCCTGGGGCCGTTCAACGTGAGCGTCGATGACGCCTCGCGAGATTGCGGCTGTTGCCGATGGGGAACATCAAAAATGGGGAATCCACGTAAATGAGCACGATAGTCACCACCTTGGTGCCGCCTGCCGAAGGGCAGCTGCACCGGAACATCGACTGGCGCGGCGCCTTCTGGGTGGCAAGCGGCGTTCCGGCCCTTGTCCTGTTTTCGATCGGCGGCATCGCCGGCACCACCGGAACACTGGCCTTCCTGATCTGGGCCGTATCCATGGTCATGGGCTTCCTGCAGTCCTTCACCTATGCGGAAATCGCCGGGCTGTTCCCGAACAAATCCGGCGGCGCCTCGGTCTACGGCGCCACCGCGTGGCTGCGCTATTCGAAATTCATCGCGCCGCTTTCGGTGTGGTGCAACTGGTTCGCCTGGTCACCGGTGCTGTCGCTCGGCTGCTCGATCGCCGCCGCCTATATCCTCAACGCGCTGGCACCGGTGCCGCTGTTCACCGACACTTCGCCCGAGGTCGCCGCCTATATCGCGGCCCATGCCGGAACCAGCGCCGCCGACGCCATCACCGCGGTCACCGCGGCGGCGACGCCGGCGATCCGCAACTGGACGCTCTACGGTCACACGCTTGGCCCGGTTTCCTTCACCTTCAACGCCACCTTCTTCATCGGCGCGGTGCTGATGCTGATCATCTTCTCGATTCAGCATCGCGGCATCCTGGGCACGGCCAACGTGCAGAAATATATCGGCCTGCTGGTCATCATCCCGATGCTCATCGTCGGCGTGGTGCCGATCGTCACCGGCCAGATCAACTGGGCAAATTTTTCGCCGCTGGTGCCGCTCGCCGCAGCCTATGCGCCGGAGCCCGGCGCATGGAACATCGCCGGCTGGACGCTGGTGCTCGGCGGCATGTTCATCGCGGCATGGTCGACCTACGGCTTCGAGACCGCGGTCTGCTACACCTCCGAGTTCAAGAACCCGGGCACCGATACCTTCAAGGCGATCTTCTATTCCGGCCTGCTGTGTATGCTGCTGTTCATCCTGGTGCCGTTCACCTTCCAGGGCGTGCTCGGCTTGAACGGCATGCTGGCGACGCCGATCGTCGATGGCTCCGGCGTTGCCGATGCGCTGGCCGGCATGGTCGGCGGCGGACAGCTGATCCACAGCCTGCTGGTGATGCTGATGATCCTAGCCCTGGTGCTATGCATCATGACGGCGATGGCCGGCTCCTCGCGCACGCTCTATCAAGGTTCGGTCGACGGCTGGCTGCCGCGCTATCTCAGCCATGTCAACGAGCACGGCGCCCCGACGCGGGCGATGTGGACCGACCTGATCTTCAACCTGATCGTGCTGGCCATCGCCTCGGCCGACGCGACGAGCTTCTTCTTCATCCTCGCCGTGTCGAATTGCGGCTACATCATCTTCAACTTCCTCAATCTCAATGCCGGCTGGATTCACCGCATCGACAATGGCCACATCGCGCGGCCATGGAAGGCGCCGAGCTGGCTGCTCGGCCTCGGCGCGATCTTTGCCTACGTCAACGCGGTCTTCATGGGCGCCGGAGCCAAGGTCTGGAACCCGATGGCATTGTGGGCCGGGCTGATCACGGCAGCCTTGATCATCCCGGTGTTCTGCTTCCGGCATTACATCCAGGACAAGGGCAAATTCCCCGACCACATGCTGGCCGATCTCGGCATGAGCTCGTCCGACCTTGCGGTGAAAAAGGCGGGGATGCTGCCCTATCTGACGCTCGTCGCCGGCGTCGTGGTGATGCTGCTCGCCAACTGGCTGTTCGTCATCTGACGGCTTGCCTTGAGGGATCGGGCGCGCAAGGCGCGCTCGGTCCCTGCATTTTGTTCTTGCTTTGTGCCGGCAGCTATGCTACTAATTTCGGTATGGTGCTGATTCGCCCCGAGACCCGCCGCCGAGGCGGGTTTTTCTTTTTAGGGGCTATTCGGCAGCGGTGCCGGCGCGGGAGCGACCGCCAAGCGCTGCACCGATATCCTCGAGCACCTGTCCGACGCGCGCCTGGATCGTCTCGGACGCAAGCACGCCGTCGATGAAATCCCTGTCCGAAGCGTAGATCGCGGTCGGCAGCGTAAAGGCCTCGAAGAAGCCGAACAGCGGCCTCAGCTGGTGCTCGATGATCAGCGCATGCCGGTCACCGCCGCCGGTCGCCAGCAGCACCACCGGCTTGCCCCTGAGCGCCGTTGGGTCGACAAGATCGAAGAAGTGCTTGAACAGGCCGGTATAGCTGCCCTTGTAGGTGGGCGAGCCGACGACGAGCACGTCCGCCGCGACGACGCGCTTGAGGATATCGCCCGCTTGCGCATCCAGTTCACGCGCCCATTTGGCGCCACTGAGGCTGGGGCCGAGGTCGACGACGTCATGCGTGCTGGCGGCCAGGCCATATCTGCCGGCTACCTCGTTCACGATACGATCGACGAAGCCGCGCGTCTTGGACGGCCGGGTGAAATTGCCTGAGAAACCGACAACGGCCGGATTGGTCATGATGCAAAGCCCTCGCGATGATTTCGGGCTGCCAGCCCGCTGCTCATGACCCCATGGACATTCGGGCCGAACGAAAAGAACGGATGCTTGCCACGGTCTAAAATCATTGCCGGTTCTAACCAGCTTTGCGGATCGCTGCCGTCTCAGGTTGGAAGAACCGGTTTGGCGGCCGCTTCAGGCCAAGATTTTCGCGCAGGGTCGATCCTTCGTATTCGCTTCTGAAAATGCCGCGCCGCTGCAATTCGGGCACGATTTTCTCGACGAAATCATCCAATCCGGCGGGAAGATAGGGGAACATGACGTTGAACCCGTCCGAGCCTTCGGTGACCAGCCATTCCTCCATCTTGTCGGCGATGGTTTTCGAAGTGCCGACGAAGGCAAGACCGGAATATCCGCCCAGCCGCTGCGCAAGCTGCCTGACGGTCAGGTTTTCCTTGCGCGCCAGTTCGATGACGCGCTCGCGGCCGCTCTTGCTGGCGTTGCTTTCCGGGATTTCGGGCAAGACTGAATCCGGATCGAACCGCGACGCGTCGTGGCCGAGCGCGATCGACAGCGAGGCGACGCCGCTCTCGTAGTAGACGAGGCTGTCGAGCTTGGCCCGCTTCGTCTGCGCCTCCTCGACAGTCTCGCCGACAATGACGAAGGCGCCGGGCAGGATCTTGATGTCGTCGCGCGACCGGCCAAGTTTTTGCGCACGTCCCTTGACGTCGGCAAAGAAGCGCTGCCCCGAGGCGAGATCGGCATGGGCGGCGAAGATCACCTCGGCCGTTTCCGCCGCGAGCTGCCGTCCGGCCTCCGACGCGCCGGCCTGCACGATGACCGGCCAGCCCTGCACCGGCCGCGCGATATTGAGCGGTCCCCGCACCGAAAGATATTCGCCCTTGTGGTCGAGCACATGCAGCTTCGCCGGATCGAAATAGAGCCCGCTTTCGGCGTCGCGGATGAAGGCATCGTCGGCAAAACTGTCCCACAGGCCGGTGACGACATCGTAAAACTCCCGCGCCCGGCGATAACGCTCGTCGTGCTCGACATGCTCGTCGAGGCCGAAATTCAGCGCGGCGTCGGGATTGGATGTGGTGACGATATTCCAGCCGGCGCGCCCGCCGCTGATATGGTCGAGAGAGGCGAAACGACGGGCGATGTGGTACGGGGCGTCGAACGTCGTCGAGGCGGTTGCGATCAGCCCGATACGATCGGTGACGGCAGCAAGCGCCGACAACAGCGTGAACGGCTCGAAGGACGTGACCGTGTGGCTGCGCCGCAGCGCCTCGATCGGCATGTTGAGCACGGCCAGGTGGTCGGCCATGAAGAAGGCGTCGAACTTCGCCGCTTCCAGCCTTTGCGCGAAGTGCTTGACATGCGCGAAATTGAAGTTGGCGTCGGGATAGGCGCCCGGGTAGCGCCAGGCGCCGGTATGAAGGCTGACGGGCCGCATGAAAGCGCCAAGCCGCAATTGTCGATTTTCTGCCATGGAAAAACGCACCGATGACGACGAGCGTAACGCTCCAATTGCTCGAGCATGGGATGGCTTTGCGGCCATGGGAAGGAATTCTGTTTTGCAAAACCGGCGTCGGGGAGCATTTTTTGTGCGGGCGGCGGACCGATCAATCGATCTTGATGAACACGCCCTTGGTGTTAAGATATTCGGCGAGGTGCTCGGCGCCGCCCTCGCGGCCGTAGCCGCTCATCTTGTAGCCGCCGAAGGGCACGGCCGGATCGATGGCGTGATAGGTATTGACCCAGACCGAGCCGGCGCGGATCTTGCGCGACAGCTGGTGGGCGGTGGCGAGATTTTGGGTGAAGACCCCTGCAGCCAGGCCGTAAGGCGTGTTGTTGGCCCGCTCGACCGCCTCGTCCAGCGTATCGAACGGCAAGGCTGAAATCACCGGCCCGAAGATCTCCTCACGGGCGATCTTCATGTCGTCCGAGACGCCGGCAAAGACGGTCGGCGCGACGAAATTGCCGGCGGCAAGCGCGCCTTCCACAAGCCGGGTGCCTCCGGTGACGAGTTTCGCCCCTTCCGCGGTGCCGGCCTCGAGGTAACCGGTGACCCGTTGCAGCTGCTTTTCGGAGACGAGCGGACCGATCTCGGTCGCCGGGTCGATGCCGTCGCCGACCCTGAGACCCTTGGCGTATGCCGCGAGCCGCTCGACGAACTCGTCATGGACGGGCCGTTCGACGAAAAGGCGCGAACCGGCGATGCAGATCTGGCCGGAATTGGCGAACACCGACATCGCCGCCACCGGCACCGCCTTGTCGAGATCGGCAGCGGCGCAGACGATGACCGGCGACTTGCCGCCGAGCTCCAGCGAGACGCGCTTGAGGTTGCCGGCCGAGGCCCGCACGATCGACTGGCCGGTCGCCGTCGAGCCGGTGAAGACGATCTTGTCGACGCCCATATGCTCCGCGAGTGCGGCACCTGCCTCGGTGCCGGTGCCGGTGACGATGTTGACGACGCCTTCCGGAACGCCGGCCTCGTTCATGATGTCGGCGATCAAAAGCGGCGTCAGCGGCGCCTCTTCCGATGGTTTCAGCACGATGGTGCAGCCGGTCGCCAGCGCCGGGCCGATCTTCCAGATCGACGCCGCCGTTGGCGCGTTCCAGGGAATGATGGCGCCGACGACGCCGACCGGCTCCTTGTGGGTGAACGAGACGATTTCGCCGGGCAGCGAGTTGTCGATCGTCTCGCCGTGCAGCGCCGTCGCCATGCCGGCATAGTAGCGCAGCATGCCGATGACCCGGTTGCGATTGGCGCGGGTGCGTATGATCGGCATGCCCATGTCGGTGGTGTCGGAGCGGCTGATCTCTTCCCAGTGCTTTTCGAAGAGGTCGGCGATCCTCAGCAGCAGCACCTGCCGCTCGTAAGGCTTGAACCGGCTCCACGGGCCCTCGAACGCCTTGCGCGCAGCAGTCACCGCCAAGTCGATGTCCTGGCGGTCGGCGCGCGGCACCGTGGCGATGACCGCGCCGGTGGCGGGATTGCGGCTCTCCGTGGTCCGACCGGAGCGGGCATCGACCCAGCCGCCGCCGATGAACATCCGGCGATGGCGCCCGTCGATCGGCAGCCGCAGCGGTGCCTTTGTCTGAGCTATGGTCATGACTGTCCTCCTCCGGCGCCTACGCCTGGTGGGCGGATTAAACCGCCGGAGGTCACATTTGCCAACAGCTCTATTCGGCCGCCAGGGCCAGTTGCGGCCTTTCGCTTTCTTCTGCCACCTTGGCCGCCTCTTCCGTTGCCACCACCTTCTTGGGCTCCCTGCCGAAGAACAGCGCATAGGCTGCCGGCAGGACAAGGATGGTCAGCACCGTGGCGACGAGAATGCCGCCCATCATGGCGTAGGCGAGCGGCCCCCAGAAGACGCCACGCGAGATCGGGATCAGCGCCAGCACCGCCGTCAGCGCCGTCAGCACGATCGGCCGGAACCGGCGCACCGCCGAGCCGATGATGGCCTCGGAACGCTCCACGCCGGCGGCGATGTCCTGGTCGATCTGATCGACCAGGATGATCGAGTTGCGCATGATGATGCCGAGCAGGGCGATGACACCGAGGATGGCGACGAAGCCGAACGGCGCGCCGCTGATCAAAAGTGCCGCCGCCGCGCCGATGATGCCGAGCGGACCGGTCGCCAGCACCAGCATGGCCTTGCCGAAATGCTGCAGCTGGATCATCAGCAGCACGACGATGACGGCCAGCATGATCGGCGCTTTCGCCGCAATCGAGGCCTGGCTTTCGGCCGCATCCTCGGCGCCGCCCTGGATCTCGATCTTGTAGCCGGGTGCGAGGCTGGCGCGCAGGCCCTGCATGTCGCTGTACATCTTCATGGCGACATCGTTCGGCTGCACGCCGTCCGGAAGCGTGGCGCGTACGCTGATGGTCGGCAAGCGGTCGCGCCGCCATTCGACGCCTTGCTCCAGCACCGGGACCACCTTGGCGACCTGCGACAGCGGCACGGAGCCGCCGAAATCGGTCGGGATGTAGACGGAGTCGACCGCCGACAGCAGGTGACGGCTTGCCTCCGGCTCACGGGCGACGATCGAAACCGTCTCCTCGCCGTCGCGGAAGTCATCGAGCGGCGCTCCCGACATGGCCGCCTGCAGCGTCTGGCGGATGCGCTGCGAGGTGACGCCGAGCGCACGGGCGCGATCCTGGTCGATCACCAGCTTCATCGCCGGCACCGGCTCCAGCCAGTCGTCGTGGATGGCGCCGAGCAGCGGATTTGCCTGGAACTTCGCCTTCACCTCGTCGGCGATGCGGCGCACCTCCTGGCGATCCGGACCCATGACGCGCATCTGCACCGGCCAGCCGGTCGGCGGACCAAGGAACAGGCGGTCGACCTTGGCGCGGATCGATGGGAAATCATTGGCCAGGATGGTGCGCAGCTTGACAATCAGCCGCTCGCGGGCCGGTTCGTCATTGGCCATCACCAGAAGCTGGGCGAAATTCGGGTTGCGAAGCTGCTGGTCGAGCGGCAGGAAGAAGCGCGGCGCGCCTTCGCCGACATAGGTGGCGATGAAGCGCTTGTCCTTGTCGTCCATCATCCTGGCTTCGAGCGCCTTGGCCTGGGTCTCGACTTCCTTGATGCTGGTGCCTTCCGGCAGCCAGAGGTCGACAAGGATTTCCGGGCGCGACGATTGCGGGAAGAAATTCTGCGGGATGAACTGGAACGCCCACAGGCTGGTGGCAAACGTCATCAGCGTCATCACCAGGACGATGATGCGGTGGCGCACCGCCCATGCAACGGTCGAGCGAAGACGGCGGTAGAAGCGCGTGTCGAAGACATCGTGATGGTTGCCGGCGTGCTTGCGCTGCTTCAGGATCATGTGGCCGAGCCACGGCGTGAAATAGACCGCCGCGAACCAGGACACGACCAGCGCGATGCCGACGACGTAAAACAGGGTGCGCACATATTCGCCGGCCGTCGAGGCCGCGAAACCGACGGGGATGAAGCCGGCCGTGGTGATCAGCGTGCCGGTCAGCATCGGGAAGGCGGTCGAGGAATAGGCGAAGCTCGCCGCCTCGACCTTGACCAAGCCTTCCTCGAGCTTTCGCTCCATCATTTCGACGACGATCATCGCGTCGTCGACCAGGAGGCCAAGGGCGATGATCAGCGCGCCGAGCGAAATGCGCTGCAGGTCGATGCCGAGCTCGTACATGATGGCGAACGTGGCGGCCAGGACCAGCGGAATGACGATCGCGATCACCAGGCCCGAGCGCCAGCCGATCGACAGGAACGATACGAAAAGCACGATCAGCAGCGCTTCGCCGAGCGCTTCCATGAACTCGCTCACAGCCTCCTTCACGACATGCGGCTGGTCGGAAATCTGATCGACCGAAACGCCATAGGGCAGCGCCTCTTCGAAGCGCTTATAGGTCGCTTCGACGTCCTTGCCGACGTCGGTGACGTTGAAGCCCTTGGCCATTACGACGCCGAGCTGGACGCTGTCGTGACCGTTGAAACGGTATTTGCGCTGGTACGGATCCTCGAGGCCGGAGGTCACGGTGGCGATGTCGCCGAGGCGCGTCACCTGGTTGCCGGCGCGCAGGCGAAGCTCGCGGATGTCGGCCGCCCTGGTGACATCGCCCTCGACCGAAATGCGCACCGAACGCTGGCCGGTGTCGACCGAACCTGCCGGGTCGACATTGTTCTGGCCTTGGATCGCATTCTGCAGGTCGGTCAACGTCAGGCCGCGTTCGGCAAGCACCTTGGATGAAACGTCGATGTAGAGCTTTTCCGGCTGGTCGCCGATGATCACGGCCTTCTCGACACCGGGCGTCGTCAGCAGCATGTCACGCGCCTGGATGGCGAATTTCTTCAGCTCGGGATAGCTGTAGCCGTCGCCGCTGATCGAATGCAGGGTGATGAACGTGTCGCCGAATTCGTCATTGAAGTAAGGCCCGAGCAGCCCCTGTGGCAGCTCATTGGCGATATCGCCGACCTTCTTGCGCACCTGATAGAAAGCATCGGCGACCTGCGCTGGATTGGTGTCGCCCTTGACCTGCAAGGTGATGATGGCGCTGCCGGCGCGGGTGTAGGAGCGAACGAAATCGAGGTGCGGCGTTTCCTGCAGCTTGCGCTCGATCTTGTTGACCACCTGGTCCTCCATCTCCTTGATCGAGGAGCCTGGCCAGATCGCCTGGACGACCATCACGCGGAAGGTGAAATCGGGGTCTTCCTTCTGGCCCATGCGCATCAGGCCGAGTGCACCGGCGACGATGATCAGCCCGAACAGGAAGCGGGCAATGCTCGGATGGCCGATTGCCCAACGCGAAAGATTGAAAGACCGCTTTTCATTGGTGTCGATGGTCATCGGCGTCAGTCCGTTTCAATTTGATCAACAGAGCACGCGCTTTCGCATGCCCAAGGAACTTCCGATGTGGGCTTCCGGGCGGCGTGGCTTTCCGAGTTGAGAGATCTACATCGCGGTGGGACGCGAGGATCGACGTGGGGGTTACATCGACCTGAGATCTCGAAAATCGGGGGCGCCTGCCGCCCGGAAACCGTGAATTGCCTGGCCGTCAGCGCAAGCGCCTTGCAGCGTCATCGGCCGACGCCGACTGTTGCGCTGCATCACCGGTCAGCTTGACTTTCAGATTCTCGGTCATGAACTGCGTGCCGGCGGCGACGACGACGTCACCCGGCTTCAGCCCATCGGCGACACTGACGCCGTCGGGGGTGAAGGCGGCGACCTTGACCGGATGCGCATGGACGGTCCCGCCGTTGCGGTCGACTGTCCAGACGATCGATTGGCTGTCCTTTTGCGCCAACGCGGCCAGCGGGATCGACACCAGTTGCTGCCGGTTGTCCGCCGCGGCTTCGATGGAGGCGGTCATGCCTAGCAGCACGCGAGGATCGTTGGGCAGGCTGACGCGAACGGCAAAGGTGCGCGACTGCGGATCGGCGCTGCCGGCGACTTCGCGGACCTTGCCGTCGAGCGTCAGCGCCTCATCGGACCAGAAGCCAGCCTTGACGGTCTTGCCCGGCTTGAATTCGGCGATATCGGTTTCCGGAACAGCGATCAGGACTTCCTTCTCGCCGTCGATGGCAACGGTCACCACCGGCGTGCCGGAGCCGACCACTTGGCCGACATCGGCGGCAACGGCAGTGACGATGCCGTTCTTGTCCGCCTTGAGATCGGTATAGCGGACCTGGTTCTGTGCCTGGGCAAGCTGCGAGCGGGCGGAGTCTCGCGTGGCGACCGCCTGATTATAGGCGAGCGTCGCCTGCTCGAGCTGCGACTTCGGCGCGAAATTCTTGGCGTAGAGCTGTTCGGCCCGCTTGCGCGTAAGCTCGACTGTCTCGACCTGACGGTCGGCAGCATCGAGGCTGGCCTGAGCGCTTCTCACCGAAAGCTCGTAGTCGGTGGGATCGATGCGGGCGAGAACGTCGCCCGGTTTGACGCGGTCACCCATGTCGACAAGGCGCTCGGTGATCTTGCCGTTGATGCGAAAACCGAGATTCATCTCGGTGCGGGCACGCACCGATCCGGAATAGGAAAGCTGACGGGTATCGCTCGCCTTAGTGATCTCGACCACCTTGACCGGGCGGATGATCTCGGTGACCTCGGCTTTCTCTTGCGAGCAGCCGGCGAGGCCGAGAGCGGCAACGACAATCAGTGCCAGGCCGGCGGCCGGTCGCCTGTAGGTGATGGACTTGGACAAAGACACTTTTGTACTCCCGAACTGTGGAGATGAATTGCCGACATCACCGCCCGACGGGCGGCAATGGTCATTTCTTCAAGGCTCTGATGGCAAACTCGGTAAGCTCGTCCGGCGTCGCCCGGTTCTTCTTGGCGAGGCACTGGGCCATTATCTGCGGATGAGAGAGGCTGATAATGGCAGCGCCGAAACACCGGGAAGCGATCACCGGATCCTGATCGATGAACTCGCCGGTAGCGATTCCCTCGCGGATCACTTCCGCGACCAGTTCATGGATGCTGTCGATGTGCTTTTCGATGACGTGCCAGTCGCGCTCGATGGCGACGATGACCATCTCGTGCACCTTCTCCTGGTCGATCATGGTTTCCAGCGTCCACTGATAGTGCGTATGCACGTAGCGGCGGAGCTTTTCGCTGGCGGTGCCGGAACCATGGCAGGCTTCGTAGCTCAACCGGTAGCAGGTCTCGAGCATACGGCCGCAAACCGCCTGATGGATTTCCACCTTGGAGGCGAAGAAGCGGTAGATGTTGGCAGTCGACATGCCGAGTTCGCGCGCAATGTCGGCGACGTTGGTCTTGCCGTAGCCGTAGTGGCGGAACAATCGCTCCGCGCAATCCAGGATGCGCGTGACATTTTCCTGGCGGGCGGAATCGGCGGTGGTGTCCAGGGTTTCAAGCATCTCGTTGGCCAAATTTACGACTGACGAATTTAGAATTTCGTCACTCGTAAATTGAAAACCATCACCTGTCAAGGCACCATTTTGGCTACTAGTGACAGATGGTGACATCCCCGGACGGAGTTGGCCCACGAAACGCATGTGGTTTCCGCCGGGCGCGCCTGCAACGCCGCCCCGTGTTTTTTTGCGAAGGATCTTGAAAAGATGCTTTCCGAAATCGGTTCCGTTTTCGGATCAGGCCCTAAGGCTGCTTTGCCATCTCCCGCAGCCGGAACTTCTGGATCTTGCCCGTCGAAGTCTTCGGGATTTCCGCGAAGATCACCGCTTTCGGCACCTTGAAGCGGGCGAGCAGCGCGCGGCAGTGCTCGATTACCTCCGCCTCGGTCGCCGCCTTGCCCGGCTTCAGCTCGACATAGGCGACCGGCACCTCGCCCCATTTGTCGTCGGATCGGGCGACAACGCCGCAAGAAGCGACGGCGGGATTCTTGTACAGCGCCTCCTCGACCTCGATCGAGGAGATGTTTTCGCCGCCGGAGATGATGATGTCCTTGGAACGGTCCTTGAGCTGGATGTAGCCGTCCGGGTGCATGACGCCGAGGTCGCCCGAATGGAACCAGCCGCCGGCAAAGGCCTCATCGCTCGCCTTGCGGTTCCTGAGATAGCCCTTCATGACGATGTTGCCGCGGAACATCACCTCGCCGATCGTCTCGCCGTCAGCCGGCGTCTCTTGCATCGTCTGCGGGTCCATCACCGTCAGGCCTTCGAGCGCGGCATAACGTACGCCTTGCCTGGCCTTCTTCGCCGCCCTCGCCCCTTTCTCCAGCCGGTCCCACTCGCCATGCCATTCGTTGACGACGGCCGGGCCATAGGTTTCGGTCAGGCCGTAGAGATGGGTGACGGCAAAGCCCGCATCGGCCATGCCCGACAGCACCGCCTCGGGCGGCGGCGCCGCGGCGGTGTTGAAGGTGACGGTCTGCGGGAACTGCCGCTTGTCCTCGTCCCTGGCGTTGATCAGCACCGACATGACGATGGGTGCACCGCACAGATGGGTGACGCCGTGATCGGCGATGGCGTCGTAGATCGGCTTCGGCCGCACCCAGCGCAGGCAGACATGGGTGCCAGCCTGCACGGCAAGCGTCCAGGGAAAGCACCAGCCGTTGCAGTGGAACATCGGCAGCGTCCACAGATAGACCGGGTGCTTGCCCATGCCGGCATGGATGGTGTTTGCATAGGCCATCAGTGCCGCGCCGCGGTGATGGCAGACGACGCCCTTCGGATTGCCTGTCGTGCCGGAGGTGTAGTTGAGCGAAATGGCATCCCATTCGTCGTTCGGCATCGACCAGGCGAAATCCTCGTCACCGTCGGCGACAAACGCCTCGTAGTCGAGCGTGCCGATCCGCTCCCCCTTGGCATAGGGCGCATCGGCGGCATAGTCGGGATCGTCGTAATCGATCAGCAGCGGCCTGACCTTGGCCAGCGCCAGCGCTTGCCGGACCACGCCGGCGAATTCGCGGTCGACGATCAACACCTTGCTTTCGGCGTGATCAAGCTGGAAGGCAATGACGGCGGCGTCGAGGCGGGTGTTGAGCGAATGGAGCACCGCCCTGGTCATCGGCACGCCGAAATGCGCTTCCAGCATCGGCGGTGTGTTGGACAGCATGACGGTGACGGTGTCGCCCTTGCCGACGCCGCGCTTCGCCAGCGCCGAGGCAAGCCTCAGCGAGCGCTTCCAGAAATCGCGATAGGTCGTGCGCTGGCGGCCATGGATGATGGCAGTCCGGTCGGGAAAGGTTTTTGCCGCCCGCTCGAAATAGGTCAGCGGCGTCAGCGGCTGGTGGTTGGCCGGGTTCCTGTCGAGATCCTGTTCGTAGGGATTGCCCATCCCGTCCTCCGAATGTCTGGTCGAGCCTTCTTACCACCTTCGCCCATTACTTGGGACGCCCCTCCCCGCCCTCACCCTCCGGCCACAAAGCGTCGATGTCCCGATGCCCTTCCACGATATTCGCCACTTCGAAAAAGTCGCCATTATAGCGGAAGAAAATCACGTATCCCCTGAAAGCGAAACTTCGGACGTCCGGCCGGAGTTCGGGACGAGCACGACCAATCGTCGCCGGCAAGCTCGCCAGATCACGGCATTTCTGGCGCAGAGCATCCACAAAAACGCCCGCCAATCAACAGGCTGCCGCTTTCACGAGTGAGGTATTCAAGGATATTGACCAAATCTGCTTGTGCCGACGGCAGCATGCGCAGCCGTGGCACTCCTAAAAGCCTTCCCTTGCGAGTTGCTTGGCCTTGGCTTCCAAGGCGGCGTCAATATCCTGCTCGGTGGCTTCGCCGCCTTCAGCAAACGACTTGTCCACCATGGCACGGAGCGCCTTCAGCTTTTCCTCGCGCTCTTCGACAAGGCGCAGGCCCTCGCGCACGACTTCGCTGGCAGAACCGTAGCGGCCGCGCTTGACGATGTTGGAAACAAAGGTTTCCCAACGCTCTCCCAGTGATACGTTCATTGTCGGACCTCCTGATCGGTTTATTGTACCGAGATAACAATAAATGCGCAATTACTGACATCCGGGATGCCAAGTGTCGGATCAGGTGCGCAGCCTAAGGTTTGACTTTTGTCGAGAGCCGTGAATGATGTCAGCAAGGAGATGGCATGGCGATCCGACCGGCAGAACAGCTTATCCACAAGGCCGCCTGGCTTTACTATGCACACGGCCTGCGCCAGGACCAGGTAGCCAGTCAGCTCAAGATTTCCCGTGCCTCGGTGGCGATGTATCTGCGCAAGGCGCGCGAGACCGGCATCGTCAACATCTCGACCTCGACCCAGCTTTTCACCGACGACGTGCTGGCGCGCAAGCTCGAAGACGCACTGCAACTCGACGCCGTCTGGATAGCGCCGGAAAACGGCTATGTCGCCGACCCGTCCACTGACATCGCGGTGCTGGCGGCAAGCGTCTTTCTCGAGCTGGTCAGGAAGGGCGACCGCATCGGCGTCGCCTGGGGGCGGACCATCTACACCATCGCCGACATCATGTCCTATGCCGATCTGCAGGACGTCACCGTGGTGCAGCTCTGCGGCAATCTGGGCGCCCCCTATTCGTACCGGCCGGACCAATGCACGATGGAAATCGCGCGCCGGCTCAATGCCAAGGGGCTGAATTTCTACGCGCCGCTGGTGCTGACGACGGAAGAACTGGCACGCGGCCTGCGCGCCGAGCCGGTGATCCGCGAGCAATTGTCGGGCATCGGTGAGTGCGACCTGGCGCTGTATTCGGTCGGCTCGGTGGACACCGACAGCCATCTGGTCAAATGCGGCGCGCTGACCGAGAGCGAAATGGCTGCATTGCGCAAGGCGGGTGCGGCCGGCGTCATTGCCGGGCAGATCATCGACGCCCGAGGCCAGGCGCTCGACTGCAGCTACAACCGCCGGCTGATTTCGGCAGAGCTGTCATCGCTGCGCAGCATCGAAAAGCGCCTTGTGGTGGTGCAGGAGGACAGCAAGTTCGAACCGCTCGTCGCGGCGATCGCCGGCGGGCTCTGCACCCATCTGGTCGTAGGCGCGCGCATGGCGCGACGGCTGCTCGACCATGCCGGAGCAGCAGCAAAAGAGGTCGCCTGATACCTAGAGCCGCCGACGCATTGTCATCAAGGCGTCGCGGTATTCCTGTTCACAACAAAAGAGAAATCGGACGAAGCTGACATGAAGAACCTGTGGAATGACGGCGAGGCGGAGAAGCTGGTCGCCGACTATGCAAAGAACGGTGTGGCCCGCGACCTGGCGCTGCGCGTCTATACGACCAGGCTGCTGGGCGGCGAGCCGCGGCTCGTCCTCCACGGCGGCGGCAACACATCGTGCAAGACCAAGGCCATTGATCTCGTCGGCGACGAATGGGACGTGCTCTGCGTCAAGGGCAGCGGCTGGGACATGGGCGTCATCGAGCCGCAGGGCCTGCCGGCGGTCAAGCTCGGCGCGCTGTTGAAGGCGCGGTCGCTCAAGAAGCTCTTCGACGAGGACATGGTCGCGCTGCAGCGGGCGAACCTCATCGATCCGTCCTCGCCCAACCCTTCGGTCGAGACGCTGCTGCACGCCTTCCTGCCGCACAAATTCGTCGACCACACGCATTCGACGGCGATCCTGGCCATCGTCGACCAGGAGGACAGCGAAGCGCTGAGCCGGAAGGTGTTCGGCGCGAAAATGGGATTCGTGCCTTACATCATGCCGGGCTTCGATCTGGCCAAGGCGGCCGCCGATGTATTCGACGCCGATCCGACGGTCGAAGGCCTGATCCTAGACAAGCACGGCATCTTCACCTTCGGCGACGATGCCAGGCAGGCCTATGACCGGATGATCCATTATGTGAACGTAGCCGAGGATTTCATCGCCGGGAACGGCAAGCCGCGCACCGAAAAGGTGGCACTGCCGGCCAGGCTGGCGAAGCCCGCGGAGATTGCGCCGATGCTGCGCGGCGCGGTGGCGGTGGCACGCGGCGAAGGCCGCTTCGATCGGATGATCAGCGATTTCCGCACCTCGGATGCGATCGTCGATTTCATCAATTCGGCAAAAATTGCCGACTATGCCGGCCGCGGTGTGTCGACACCCGACCTGTCGATCCGCATCAAGACCGGACCGATGGCACTGCCGGCGCCCGACGCGGACAAGGTCGGCGACTACAAATCCGTCATCCGCCAGCATGTCGAGAAATTCGCCAAGGACTATCGCGCCTATTTCGAAACCAATGATGCGCTCGACGGCGTGAAGCGCACCATGCTCGACCCGATGCCGCGGCTGACGCTGGTGCCCGGCCTCGGCATGTTCGGCCACGGCCGCACGCTCAAGGATGCGAAGATCGCCTCCGACGTCGGCGAAATGTGGATCGAGGCGGTACGCGGCGCCGAAGCCGTAGGCGATTTCCGCCCGCTCTCCAAAGCCGACCTGTTCCCGCTCGAATACTGGTCGCTCGAACAGGCCAAGCTTGCCGCCAACAAGCCGAAGCCGCTGACCGGCCAGGTGATGCTGGTCACCGGCGGCGCCGGCGCGATCGGTGCTGCCACGGCAAAGCTGTTCGCCGACAACGGTGCCCATGCCGTCGTCGTCGATCTCGATGGGTCAAGGGCTGCCGAGGCGGCAAAAAAGGCCGGTAACAATTCGATCGGCATTGGCGCCGACATCACCGATCCGGTGCAGATGCGCGCCGCCTTCGACAAAGCGGTCGACGTCTACGGCGGCCTCGACATTCTCGTCTCCAATGCCGGTGCTGCCTGGGAGGGCCGGATCGGCGAGCTCGACGACGCCACTTTGCGCAAGAGTTTCGAACTCAATTTCTTCGCCCACCAGTCGGCGGCGCAGAATGCCGTGCGCATCATGCTGGAACAGGGCACCGGCGGCGTGCTGTTGTTCAATACCTCCAAGCAGGCGGTCAATCCGGGGCCGAAATTCGGCGCCTATGGCATTCCCAAGGCGGCAACGCTGTTTTTGTCCAGGCAATATGCCCTCGACTACGGCGCGCATGGCATCCGCTCCAATGCCGTCAACGCCGACCGCATCCGTTCGGGGCTGTTGACCGACGCCATGATCGCCAGCCGCTCGGGCGCGCGCGGCGTGTCGGAGAAGGAGTACATGTCGGGCAACCTGCTCGGGCAGGAAGTGACGGCAGAAGACGTGGCCCAGGCCTTCCTGCATCAGGCGCTGGCCGAGCGGACCACCGCCGATGTGACGACGGTCGATGGCGGCAACATCGCGGCGGCGTTGAGGTAGGCGCGATCGGGGATCACACTTGCGTAATTGGTATTTTGTAGCTACATTGTGGCTCTCTTAAGGAGTCACAACATGGCAACGGATACCGTGGTCCGCGCTCGGATCGATACGGCGACAAAGGATCAGGCAACGGAGGCCTTGGCGGCAATGGGATTGTCCGTTTCCGACGCCATTCGCCTGCTGCTGGTCCGCGTCGCCGCCGACAAGGAATTTCCCTTCCCGGTGAAAGTGCCGAACGCAACGACTCGAAAGGCCATGACCGAATTGGAACGTGGCAAGGGCAAGCCTTTCGCCTCGGCCGATGAGTTGTTCAAGGATTTGGGAATGTGACGTGCTGACGCCCGTTCGCTCTGGGCAATTCCGTCGCGACGTGAAACGTGCGGAGAAGCGGGGCAAAGATCTTGGCAAGTTGCGCGAACTGCTAGGCCTCCTGCTCGCCGGAGATGAGCTACCGGCGAGCTATAAGGACCACTCGCTGAAAGGCGATTGGAAAGGCTTTCGTGACGCTCACATAGAACCGGACTGGCTCTTGATCTACCGAGTTGCCGGCGATGAACTCCAGCTAGCTCGCACCGGCTCCCATTCCGATCTGTTCAACGAATAGCCGAAGCTGTCGCGAAACTTAGGAATTCTGCGACTGGAAAGGGAACGAGAAGCGATACACGTTGCTCTCCCGCCGCTCGAAACCAAGTTTCTGATATAAGGCGTTGGCAGCCTTTCGCGACGGGCGGGAAGTTAAGTCCACTGTTCTTGCGCCAGCCTCTTGTGCCTGCCTCAGCGCTTCTCGTGTCAGGGCTTCCGCGAAGCCCTGACCTCGATGACCAGCGTCAACAACGACATCTTCAATTATAGCCCTGATCCCCGTAGGGATTTCGAAGAGCACGAGCGTCAACATGCCAACGTAGGCACCCTCTTCCGAACGGGCTACGAGAAGAATAGTAGCAGGCGATTTTACGACCCTAGTGATGCTGTCGAATGTTGGGGTGGCTGCCGTCGTTGATAGTTGAGACACCAATTGGGAGATCGCTTCCGTCACGGTCGGAGTTGCCTCTGTCAAAACCTCAATCTTCACAAGCTACCTCTCCGAGGTTCGCAAATATCCGAAACTGACGACACATACGGAACAATCGTTCCTTGATGGAAGAGCATCTGCCATCGCCCATCAAAAAGCTTCCAGATCGAACTCCGAAGAGTCCTCCTCTCAGGCGTCCCCCCATCTGATCGGCGGATACTACGATATAGAACCAAGACAGCATCCGCCGCGATGGGCTTGACGGCGAAATCACGGATTTCAGGTAGAGTGGGTCTGCCCGAGTGCGTTTCTTGGAACAGAGAATCAATCACTACAGCTTTGTCATAAACCCGCCAGAACTGCCAAAATCCAAGAAATTTCCCCCAAAAATGGGGAGACGGCGTCCCGGGAAGAACGAACCTCTGGCCAGTGCAATTGCTGTTCGATCTGCTTAAAGACTTCAACATCAATCTCATTCGCTGACATCATCAGCCTTTCGCAAAACTCCCGATAAACCGATACTTTCACGCATGATTTTTGCAACGTTGCAAAATCGGAACTGGCGACAATTAAATCCGGCAAACCCGCGGTGAAAACATCTTCCGCAAGACAAGAAGAGCCGCCTGCAACACCCTGCAGCAGGCGGCTCTTGGTTCCGAGTACGCGTCTAGTTCCACATGTCCGCCAAAGGCTTATAGCATTGTCCGCTCTTTCCTTTTGCTTGAAACGCTACTTCGCGTTCGGGTTCGGCATCCAGGTCGGCATCGCGACATCGGCATGGGCGAATTGCGGCAGCTTGGCCGAGAGGTCCTCCATGTTCTTGATGTCCTTGTCGAGCAGATCCTTCTGGGTGATCAGCGTCGGCGGCACGATGACGTTGTGGCCGGGATCCTCGCCGGCCAGGAGCTGCGCCAGCGCACGCACCGAGACCTGGCCGACGACGGCCGGGTTGGTGGCGGCGGTTGCCGCCCAGGCGCTGTCCGGCTCGCGCATCGCGGCGATATCCGAGGTCGAGATGTCGGCCGAATAGATCTTGATGTCCTTGTTCAGCCCGGCCTCGTCGACCGCGATCTTCACGCCCTTGGCGAATTCGTCATAGGGCGCGAACATCACCTTGATGTCGGGATGGGCCGATAGCACCGAACGGGCCTGGTTGGCGACCGAATTGGCGATCGGATTGTCGAGCGTGCCGAACATGGCGGCTTCGTTGATGCCCGAATATTTCTTCTTGAATTCGACCCAGGTCTCGTTGCGGCGGTCGAGCGGCGCGATGCCGGCGACATAGACATAGCCGGCCTTCCAGCTCTCGCCATTGTCCTTGACCGCCTGTTCGAGCGCCAGGCGCGCGAGGTCGCGGTCGGACTGTTCGATCTGCGGGATCTTGGGGTTTTCGACATTGACGTCGAAGGCGACAACCTTGATGCCGGCGTCGACCGCACGCTGGGCGGCGTCCTTCATCGATTCCGTCAGTCCGTGCTGGATGATGATGCCCTGGACGCCGAGCGCGATAGCCTGGTCGACCATGTCCGCCTGAAGCGCCGCGTCCTGGCGGCTATCGAGCACGCGCAGGTCGACACCGAGCGCCTTGGCCTGCGCCTCGACGCCGGAAAGGTAGGCCTGGAAGAAGTCGCCGGTCGAGAGATAGCGGACCAGCGCTATCTTGACGGCACCCGGCTTGTCGAACGGCGCCGGCCTGTCCTGCGCTATTGCCGGCATCTGCATCAGCAATGTTGCGCCGGCAAGCCCGAGCGCTGCCTTCCCCAAAAGCCTTCTTGTGATGTTCACGTCGTTTCCTCCACTTGTTGAACCCAAAATATGACCCGGTCGAACCCTATCTCCTGCCCCTGCCGGAAAGGGCGAAGGTAAAGACAAGGGCGACCACGAGAACCACGCCCTTGACGAAATCCTGCGTGTAGTAAGGCGCGTTCATCATCGTCAGGCCTTGCAGCAGCACGCCGACAAACACCGCGCCGACAGCCGTGCCGAAGGCGTTCGGCTTGGCGGCGCCGAGAACCGCGTAACCGATGAGTGCCGCAGCCACCGCGTCGAGCAACAGATTATTACCCGAGGCGATGTCGCCGCGTCCAAGCCGGGCAGCGAGCAAAATGCCGCCGATCGAGGCAAAAACTCCCGAAATAACGTAGGCCCAGATTTTGTATGCCTTGACAGGCGCGCCGGCGAGTTCTGCGGCGCGTTCGTTGCTGCCGACCGCATACATCATGCGCCCGAAACGCGTGTATTCGAGAAAAAACCAGATCAGCACCGCCAGCACGAGCAGAACGACGACCGACACCGGAATGAGGTTCGGGATGAAGAAATCGAAGCGATGGCGGCCAAGCGCCAGGAACGCGGCGCCGAAGCTGCCGTTGGCGACCGAGCCGTCGGGCATGGTCATGCCGGTGGCGATCGAACGGCCTTCGGTCGGGATGCGCTGCAGGCCGACAAGCAGGAACATCATGCCGAGCGTCGCCAAAAGGTCCGGAACCCGCATATAGACGATCAGCCAGCCATTGATCAGGCCGACGACGGCGCCGATCACAAGACAGACGACGACCGCCACGACGGCGTTCTGCCCCAGCACCACCATGACATAGGCAGCCGCCATCATGGCGCTGGTGGCGACAGAGCCGATCGACAGGTCGAAGCCGCCGACGACCAGCGTGGCGGTGACGCCGAGCGCCAGAACGCCGGTGATGGCGACCGACTGGAAGATGAAGACAGCACTTTGCGGCGAGACGAAACCATCGGCAGCGACGGCGAAATAGCCGATCAGCCCGAACAACAGAACGATGAAGCCGTAGCGAATAGCATTGTCGCGCAGGATCATTCAGCGCTCCCGCACGCCGGCACCGTCTTTATCCAACCCGAATTCATGCCCTCTCCATTCCAATTCTCATCGTCATCCCGCCGTCAGGCTGCGCTGTGCAACGGCCCGCCCGCCACTTCGGCCAGCAGACGCTCGAGATCGACATCGGTATTGCGGTGCTCGCCGACGATCGTCTGCTCCGACATCACCAGGATGCGATCGGCCGTCTCCAGGGCTTCGTCGAGTTCGGTGACGAACAGCAGCGTCGCGCGGCCGTGGGCGCTGGCCCGCAGCTTGGCGGCGATGTCGCGCCTAGCCGAAATGTCGACGCCCTGAAAGGGCTCGTCGAGGATGAAAAGCCTTGCCGCCTGCGACATCCAGCGGGCGACCATCACCTTCTGCTGATTGCCGCCGGAAAGCGACGCCATCTCGTCCCTCTCCGAGCGGCAGACGATGCCGAGCTCCTGGATCTGCTGGCGGGCAATGGCGCGTTCGATACGGCGTTTGAGAACACCGAGACGCGACATGCGGCTGTGGAACGGCAGGCTGATATTCTCCTGGATGTTGAAGTCGCCGACGATGCCGTTTTCGCCCCGGTCCTTGGCGACGAGAAACACACCGGCGGCAATCGCTTCGCCGGTCGATGCCGGAGCATAAGGTTTCCCGTTCAGCACCATGGTCCCGGCCAGCGGCTGGCGCAGGCCGAACAGCGTCTCGGCGAGCACGGTCTTGCCGACACCGACAAGGCCGGTGATGGCAACGACCTCGCCATCGCCGAGGGTCAGCGAGATCGGCCTGGCGCCTTCAGCAATCCGCAGCGCGTCGGCAGTGAAAATTGCTTTGGCCGAATTCCTGGCGACGATCCGCTCGAGCTGGATCTTGCGGCCGAGCATGGCGTTGACCGCACCTTCGTAATCCAGCGGCTTCTTGTCGAAGATACCTGAGATAACCCCATCGCGCATCGAAATGATGCGATCGGCAAGCCGTCTGATATCCGACATACGGTGCGAGATGTAGAGGATGGCCACGCCTTGCTGGCGAAGCCGGTCGAGCAGCGCGAATAGCCGGTCGGCTTCGGCGCTGGACAGCGAGGAGGTCGGCTCGTCGAGGATCAGCACTTTCGGCCGATGCGCCATGGCGCGGGCGATCGCCACCATCTGGCGGTCGGCCAGAGAGAGATCGCTGATCCGGGCCTTGAGGTCGATGGCCAGTCCCATGCGGTGGGCCACCGCCTTTGCCTCGCGACGCACCCGGCCTGGATTGAACAGGGTCGGCACGCCGCTGCCGCTCAACCTGTCGAGGGTAAGGTTGGTGGCGACGTCGAGGTCGGCGACGACACCGTCATTGATGTTCTGGTGGACGGTAACGACGCCGGCGCGGATCGCCTCCGCCGGCGTTTTCGGGTCGAACACGTGACCGGCAAGCGACATCGTGCCGCCGCCATGGTCGTAGACACCACTGATGATCTTGACGAGGGTGGATTTGCCGGCGCCGTTGGCGCCCATCAGCACGGTCACTTCGCCGGCACGCAATTCGAGCGAGACGCCGCCAAGCACCTCGATATGGCCAAAGGATTTCCTCAGGCCGTCGACGCGGAACACGGCATCATTGCCCATTCGTTCCTCCCTGAACATGACGCTATGGGCTATATCGGCAATTGTCAACACGATTGACAATTGCCAGCAGGCTTCCTAGCTTGGCCCGACCGCGTTGGCTCCGCTATCATCGGAGCACATGAGCGGGAGGTGAGGATGACTGGGAAATCGCCGTTCGAAGCACTGTCGGTCGAGACACTGGCGGGCCGTCTCGGTGCCAACGAGGCCCTGTGTTCGCAGATCGGCAAGGATACGAGCCAGTGGAAGGTTCGTGAAGTCGGCGACGGCAATCTGAACCTGGTGTTCATCGTCGAGGGTGCTGAGGGTGCGGCCGTCGTCAAGCAGGCCCTGCCCTACGTCCGGCTGGTCGGCGACAGCTGGCCGCTGCCGCTAAAACGCTCCTTCTTCGAATACCATGCGCTGACGCGGCAACAGGCGCGGGCGCCGGGTTCGGTGCCCTATATCTATCACTTCGACGAAGGCCAGGCGCTGATCATCATGGAGTATCTGTCGCCGCACATTATCCTGCGGCGGGCGCTGATCGAAGGCCGGCAATTGCCCAACATCGCGACAGACATCGGCTTGTTCATGGCCCGCACGCTGTTTCGCGGCTCCGACCTGCATATGGCGACCAAGGACCGCAAGGCCGATCTGGCGCTGTTCGCCGACAATGTCGAACTCTGCGACATCACCGAGAACCTGGTTTTCTCGGATCCGTATTTCGATGCCAAGATGAACCGGCACACCAGCCCGCAGCTCGACGGCATTGTCGCCGAGCTGCGCGCCGACCGCGACCTCAAGGTCGAGGCGCAGCGCATGAAGCACATCTTCGCTGCCAATGCCGAGACGCTGCTGCATGGCGACCTGCATTCCGGCTCGATCATGGTCACCGACACCGAAACGAGGATGATCGACCCCGAATTCGCCTTCTACGGGCCGATCGCCTTCGACGTCGGCATGCTGCTCGCCAACTTCTGGATGGCGTTCTTCTCGCAGCGCGGCCATGAACAGGACGGAAGCCGCGACGCCATGCGTGACTATCTGATCGGCGTTACGGTCGAGACATGGTCGGTGTTTCGCGCCGAGTTCTCGCATCTGTGGCGAACCGAGCGTACCGGCATGCTCTACCAGAAGAGCCTGTTCGAAGATCAGGGCGACAGGCTTGGCGCCGAGCAGGCGCTAGACCACATGCTGCATTCGATCTGGACCGATCTGCTCGGCTTTGCCGGCGTCGAGGTTCACCGGCGAATTCTCGGCCTTGCCCACAATGCCGATTTCGAGACCATTGCCGATCCGGATCTGCGCGCCAGATGTGAGGCAAAGGCGCTGAAATTCGGCCGTCATCTCGCCGTCAACCGGCGCCAGATCCACAGCATCGACGAGGTCAACCGGTTGGCCGCGCTGATCGAACGGGAGAGCAGGATTTGAACGTCGGCGACCGCCACTACCGCACCATCTGGCCGAGTGACGACGGGCGTTCGGTGGAGATCATCGACCAGCGCTGGCTGCCGCATGATTTCCGTATCGAAAAGATCGATACCGTCGTCGGCATCGCCACGGCAATCCGCGACATGTGGGTGCGCGGGGCGCCGCTGATCGGCGTCACCGCGGCCTATGGCGTCGCCATGCAGATGGCCGACGATCCGTCGGACGCAGCACTCGACGCCGTCTGGGCAACCTTGCACGAAACGCGCCCGACGGCGATCAATTTGCGCTGGGCGCTGAACGAAATGCAGCGCTTCCTGCTGACGCTTCCGCTGGCAGAACGTGCCGCGGCTGCCTATCGGCGTGCCGGCGAGATCGCCGACGAGGATGTCGGCCTCAACCGCGCCATCGGCGCCCATGGGCTCGAAATCATCAAGGCGATCGCGGCGCGCAAGCAGCCGGGCGAACCAGTCAATATCCTGACCCACTGCAATGCCGGCTGGCTGGCCACCGTTGACTACGGCACTGCCACCGCGCCGATCTATCTGGCGACGGAAGCCGGTATTCCAGTCCATGTCTATGTCGACGAAACGCGACCCCGCAACCAGGGTGCCCAATTGACCGCCTGGGAGATGGCCGGCCACGGCGTGCCGCATACGCTGATCGTCGACAACGCCGGCGGCCATCTGATGCAGCGCGGCCAGATCGACATGGTCGTCGTCGGCACCGACAGGACCACCGCCGACGGCGATGTGTGCAACAAGATCGGTACCTATCTCAAGGCACTGGCGGCCGCCGACAACGACGTGCCGTTCTATGTCGCGCTGCCGTCGCCGACGATCGACTGGACCGTGGGCGACGGGCTGGCCGACATCCCGATCGAACAGCGCTCGCCCGACGAGGTCTCACTGGTCTGGGGCAAGACCGCTTCCGGCGAGATCGCCCAGGTCCGCGTATCCCCGGAAGGCACGCCGGCGGCCAATCCGGCCTTCGACGTGACGCCGGCGCGGCTGGTCACCGGCTTGATCACCGAACGCGGTGTCGCTACGGCCTCGCGCGAAGGCCTGAGGGTGATGTTTCCCGAGCGCGGATGATCGGCTTTTCCGGGAGGGTGCTCCGGATTTGCCTGATCTCACGATTTCTTGAACACGGCACGGTTAAAAACGCCCGTTGCCGGTCCCACATGGACGGCCGTATGCGTAGCGGCGGGGCGGCGCCCAACGCTCGAAGCCGGGGCTGCCCACGGCTCGGCGAGTGAACCAGCGGGATACCGCGATGTCATTCAGACCGTTGCTTGGTGACGGACGGGTTCGGAGCCAGGACGAGAAGTCGGAGCCCCTGCAAACCGCGTCATGGGTCAGCTCCTCGATCGTCTTCGACAACCGGCGGTGGGCGTGCCGGGAGGCGGAGCTCCGCTGGACAGCCCCTCATCATCTGATCGTGCTGACCGAAGAAGGCGGCACGTCCCATACATCCATCCGGCACGAGGCACGATCCCTTTACGACGGAATGGACCGTCCCGGAGCCCTCACCTTCGTCCCGGCAGGCGCGGAACGACAGGGCTTCTATCGCGATGTAAACCTCTCCTATTCAGCCCTGTGGATCGATCCCGATATCGGGCTTCCCGGATGCGAACGCCTGAAGAACCTGCCTATACTGGTAAACAAGAAAGACGCGGTCGTCGCCACGCTCTTGAGTTCGCTTCGTGACGAGATGGCACTCGGCCACAAGCCAGACACTGCCTATGTCGAGCATCTGGTCGCCCTCGTCAGTCTCCGCGTGGCCAACCTGAGCGGGGAGCAACCGCGGTTTGTACGTCACGGCTGTCTCAGCCGCCGGGCGCTTGGTCGCGTTCGGGATTACATCGATGCGCATATGAATTCCGACATTTCGCTAAGCGAGCTGGCAGCCGCCGCGGGCATGGCCGTCGACAGTTTTGCGCGTCGCTTCAAGGCGACGACCGGCCTTGCACCCTACGCCTATGTGATCGAGGAACGGGTGCGGCGAGCGGAGGCGCTGCTGCGCGAAACGGGTTTGTCGATCGGTGTCATTGCCTTTCGGCTCGGCTTCTCAAGCCAGAGCCACTTCACCACGACCTTCCGACGTCTGAGGGGCATGACGCCTCGTGCCTATCGGGTGAATTCTTCTCCAGAATCCTGATAGTGCCGCCGGTTTCTTGAAAGAAAGCCGCCGCCCGCACTCCCACCTCCAGTGTCGTTGGGTGACAGAACTCGAGGGTTCGCTCGGGTCAAGTTGCCGTCTGCGCTTCATTGCGACTGGGAGATCATGCATGGCCAAAACGGACAACAGGAGCGGGCCGACGCGTCGGATGGTATTGGAAGGCGGTGTTGCGACCGGGGTGCTCCTGGCTACCGGACTACCGGTTGACGCCGAGCCGGCCGAGACCGTCACGGCGGCTGCATCGTCCTCGCCGCTACCGACGATGACGATGTCGTTACGGATCAACGCGAAGGATCTTGCCGTCGAGCTCGACCCGCGGACGACGCTGCTCGACGCCCTGCGCAACCATCTCGGCCTCACCGGCTCGAAGAAGGGCTGCGACCACGGCCAGTGCGGCGCATGCACGGTGCTCGTCGATGGGCGCCGGATCAATTCCTGCCTGACGCTTGCCGCAATGCATGAAGGCGACGAGATCACCACGGTCGAGGGCCTTGCCGAGGGTGACCGGCTGCATCCGGTCCAGGCCGCCTTCGTCGCCCGCGATGGTTTCCAGTGCGGCTACTGTACGCCAGGCCAGATCTGCTCGGCGGTTGGCATGCTGGGCGAGGCGCGGGCCGGTTGGCCAAGCCATGCGAGCGCCGACGTGGCAGCGGCTTCCGTCGCTCTCACCGATGCCGAGATCCGCGAGCGGATGAGCGGCAACATCTGCCGTTGCGCCGCCTATCCGAACATTGTCGCCGCAATCCGCGACGCGGCAGAGGAGGCATGAGCAATGCAGTCCTTCACTTATGAACGTGCGGCGAGTGCTGAGCAGGCGGCGGCCGCGGTTGCGGCCCGGCCGGACGCCAAGTTCATCAGCGGCGGCACCAACCTGCTCGACCTGATGAAGCTCGAGATCGAGCGCCCAGCGCATCTCGTCGACATCAGCCGGCTGCCGCTTGATCGGATCGAGGAGACGGCGGAAGGCGGGCTTCGGATCGGTGCCCAGGTCCGCAATAGCGATCTTGCCGCCGACCCGCGGGTAAGGTCGCGCTATCCGATGCTCACGCAAGCGCTGCTGGCGGGAGCGTCCGGACAGATACGCAACAAGGCCTCGACCAGCGGCAATCTCCTGCAGCGCACGCGCTGTCCCTATTTCTACGACCGCAACATGCCCTGCAACAAGCGCCAGCCGGGTTCGGGCTGCGCGGCACTTCAGGGCTTCAATCGCATGCACGCCGTACTCGGCGCGAGCGAAGCCTGCATTGCGGTCCATCCCTCCGACATGGCGGTCGCCATGTCCGGGCTCGACGCCAGGATTGAGACCGTCTCGCCCGGCGGCGAGACCCGCACGATCCCGATCGGCGATTTCCATCGGTTGCCCGAGGCGACGCCCCAGCTGGAGACCGTGCTCGGCCACGGCGAAATAGTCGTCTCGGTTGCCCTGCCGCCGCCGCCACCCGGCCGACAGGTTTACCGCAAGGTGCGCGACCGTGCTTCCTACGCCTTCGCGCTGGTGTCGGTGGCAGCAATCGTCGAGAAAAGCGGCGACCGTATCCGAAGCACTCGGATCGCCATGGGCGGCGTGGCAGCGAAACCCTGGCGCGCGACGGAGGCGGAGCGCGCGCTGGCAGGCGCGGCGGCATCCGACGGTGCCTTTAGCGACGCGGCCGAAGCCGCGCTCGCCGGAGCCGTCGGTCATGGCGCCAATGGTTTCAAGATCCCGCTGGCGAAACGGACGATACGGCACACGCTGGCTGCTGCCGCCGAGAGTGCATGAGGCGATGCGATGACAGAGACGACGACCCCGAACCGCTGTTCCCAGATGCCGGCGCCGAGCAGGAGATCGATATGAAACTCACGCGACGCGCCGTTGCCGCCGCGGGTGGCGGCCTTCTCGTCTCTGCCGCCACAGCCTGGGGCGCCACATCCGACCCGGGAGCTCGTCACGGGCTCGAGGCCGCCGTAGACGCCTTCTTTGCCGGCTGGGCCTCTGGCGACTGGACGGCATTCCTTGACTGTTGCGATGAGACGATGACCTTCCAATTCCCTGTCGGCGAGCAACGAGGCCGACACGGACCGCCAGAGGGCAAACGGGCACTCGCAGCCTGGACCGCCGCGCATCAAGCGCAGGGGAACAGGATCACGAAATCGACCGTCGATCTCAAGCTCTTCGCCGCCGACTGGGTCATCGTCTGCGATCGCGGGAGCGGGACAATCGGTGGCGCGCCCTACACTGGCCTGCATGCGATCTTCATGCGAGCCGGCCCAACAGGGAGGCTGGTCGAGTTTCGCGAGTATTTCGGCGAGATCGCCGCGTGAGCTCCGGCCGCCGCGCGACGAACATAAAGGTGCGAGGAAGCGGCGTCGTCGCGGCCTCGATGCCTCCGAACTCCAGATGAAAAATCTTTAGGTGACTTATGAACGAGACCATACCCGGACTGCCCGGCTCCGCCACCCATTCAAGGGTGAAACCTCGTGCCGATGCTGGCATCATCGGGCGGCCGATCGACCGCATCGACGGTCCGCTCAAAGTGACGGGCGGCGCCACATACGCTTACGAGAATGAGCTGGATGGTACAGCCTATGGCTACATTCTCGGCGCCTCCGTCGCCAAGGGCCGCATCGCCGAGATCGACACGACCGAAGCCGAACGGGCGCCGGCAGTGCTGCTCGTCATGACGCACCGCAATGCGCCGGCCCAGCCGGATTTCGGCCCAACGGTCACGCCAACGGTGCCGGAGGTCTTCACGCGCCCCCGGCCCGCGCTCAACAGCGATCAGGTACGGTATTACGACGAGCCGGTCGCGCTGGTCGTTGCGGAGACGTTCGAGGCGGCGCGCGCTGCTGCGGGCCTCATCAGAGTACGTTACGACGAGGAGCCGGGCCTCTACGATCTACCGGGACATATCGCCGACGCCTACGCGCCAAAGCGGACCAATGCCGGCTTCGAGACCGACAGCGTGGTCGGCGACTTCGAGCGCGCCTTTGCGACGGCGCCGATCAAGATCGATTCCACTTACGGGACCCCCTTCGAACATCACAATCCGATGGAGCCGCATGCGACGCTTGCTGCCTGGTCAGGCAACGAGCTGACGATCCGTACATCGGCGCAGACCCTCGCGAACTTCCGGGCCGGGGTCGCCAGCACGCTTCGCATCCCGCTCGAGCGAGTGCGCATCGTCAGTCCCTTCATCGGCGGAGGCTTCGGCTCCAAGCTGATTGCCCATGCCGACACGATCCTGGCCGCACTTGCAGCGCAGGTGCTGCAGCGCCCCGTGAAGATCGCGCTGACGCGACAACAGATGTTCGCCAATGCCGGTCATCGCGCGGAGATGGTCCAACAGGTACGTCTCGGCGCGGACACTGACGGGCGGCTCACCGGGATCGCACACGATGTCTGGTCGGCAACGTCCAGCTTCGAGGAGTACTGCGAACAAACGGCAGTTTTTGCGCGCTCGCTCTACGCGGCGCCGAACCGTCTCACCCGCCATCGCCTGGTTCCGCTGGACATCAACCGCGGCGAATGGATGCGCTCGCCCGGCGAAGCGCCCGGCATGCTGGCTTTCGAATGCGCCATGGATGAGCTCGCCGAGCGCGCCGGTCTGGACCCGATCGAACTCAGGATCCGCAACGAACCGGCACAGGATCCCGAGCGCGGCGTGCCGTTCTCCACCCGCAATCTCGTCGCCTGCATGGAGGAAGGCGCCCGCCGTTTCGGCTGGGAGCGGAGAAACCCGACACCGGGCCGAACTCGGGAGGGCCGCAAGCTTATCGGCCACGGCATGGCGGCGGCGATCCGTCCGAACTATATCGGCGCGGCGACGGCGCGGGTTGCGATCGACCGGGACGGTCGGGTGACGGCGCGGCTCGACATGACCGATATTGGGACCGGCACCTATACGATCCTGACCCAGATTGCCGCCGAGAGCCTCGGCCTGCCGATCTCGTCCGTCAAGGTGGAGCTCGGTGACAGCCGCTTCCCGCGTACCGCCGGCTCCGGCGGGTCCTGGGGCGCAGCAAGCGCGGGTTCGGCCTTGTATAATGCGTGCAACGTCCTCAAGGAACGGATCCTGGAGGCGGCGCAGTCGAACGAAGCCTCGCCGTTGCGCGGCGCGAACGCCACCGAGGCAAGCTTTGCCGACGGCGAGGTCAGGGTCGGCCAGCGATCGGCGAGCCTGACCGATCTTATCCGAGGGATCTCTCCCGATGGACTCGAAGCCGAAGGCTCCGTAGCCGCGGGCGCCACCACCCAGTCATACAAGACCTATTCGCAGCATTCCTATGGCGCGCATTTCGCAGAGGTCGCTGTCGATTGCGATACCGGTGAAATCCGCATGCGCCGGATGCTGGCTGTGATCGGCGCGGGCCGTATCCTCAACGCCAAGACCGCGCGCTCGCAAATCATCGGCGGCATGACCTGGGGGATCGGTGCAGCGCTGATGGAGCAGACGGTGCTCGACCCGCGCTACGGCCACTTCGTCAATCACGATCTTGCCGAGTATCATGTGCCGGTCAATGGCGATGTCCCCGATATGGAGGTCGCCTTCCTCGAGGAAGACGACGACAAGGCCAACCCGCTTGGCGCAAAGGGTCTCGGCGAGCTCGGCGTGTGCGGTGCGGGGGCTGCTGTCGCCAACGCCGTTTACAACGCGGCCGGCGTGCGAGTGCGTGAATTTCCCATCACCTTGGACAAGGTGCTGCCTGCCTTACCTGTGATCGCTATTTGACGCTCTCCTCCCTCGCCCTCAACGGTGACCAGGTCGAAACGGATCGCTATTTCTGCGCCATCGACGACGACGCCGGTGGTTGACAGCGCTTTCCGACCCTTCCATACAAACGCCGTCAATGTTCTCAGGGCGGGGTGAAAGTCCCCACCGGCGGTAAGGGTCTCGGCCCAAGCCCGCGAGCGCTTTCCGGTTAGCCGGAGAGGTCAGCAGATCCGGTGTGATTCCGGAGCCGACGGTCACAGTCCGGATGGAAGAGAACGAAATGGAAGACGGTCCGCTTTCGCGGTTCGGACTCCGTATCGTGCGTCCTGATTCTGGTTCGAAACGGAAGGATGGACCCATGAATCAGCATTCCCACAACGACTATGAAGCGATCCGCGTTGCCGTCATTCGCGCGCGTTGGCATGCCGATATCGTCGACCAATGCGTTGAAGCATTCGAGGCGGAACTGGCGGTTCTCGGAGAGAAACGCTTTGCCGTCGATGTCTTCGATGTGCCTGGCGCTTATGAGATTCCCCTGCATGCAAAGACGCTTGCCGTGACCGGCCGCTATGCCGCTATCCTCGGCGCCGCGTTCGTCGTCAATGGCGGCATCTACCGGCACGAGTTTGTTGCAAGCGTGGTCATCGACGGTATGATGAATGTGCAATTGTCGACTGGCGTGCCGGTGCTTTCGGCGGTGCTGACGCCACACAACTACCATGACAGCGCGGACCATCACCGCTTCTTCTTCGAGCATTTCAGGGTCAAAGGCAAAGAGGCGGCCAGTGCCTGCGTGCAACTGCTGGCGGCACGCGAACACATCGCGGCGTGAAACCTCCACCGCCGGGTGGAAATCCCGGTAAGGCGCTGTAGTATCTCACGAAAACCAGGGAGGATGCCGGTGCAGACCAAGAAGATCATCAATGACGGTAACCGCTCCGTCGACGAGATGCTGGAGGGCATCCTGGCCGCGCATCCGCGCCATCTCAGAAGCGCGGACGGCAGTCCGCGCGCCATTATCGCCCGCGACGGACCGCGCCCAGGCAAGGTCGGTCTCGTCATCGGTGGCGGCTCGGGCCACGAGCCGACCTTCCTCGGCTTCGTCGGCAAGGGGCTGGCCGACGCCGCCGCGATCGGCAATGTCTTCGCCTCGCCGCCGCCGGACCCGATCCTCGAATGCGCCAAGGCGGCCAGCGGTGGCGCCGGCGTGCTGTTCATGTACGGCAACTATGCCGGCGACGTGATGAACTTCGACATGGCCGCCGAAATGGCGGCAATGGACGACATCGAGGTGCGCACCGTGCTGACCACCGACGATGTCGCCTCGGCGCCGCGCGACCAGAGGCAGAAGCGGCGCGGCGTCGCCGGCAATTTCTTCATCTTCAAGGCCGCCGGTGCCGCATGCGACCAGATGCTGTCATTCGATGAATGCGAGCGTATCGCCAGGAAGGCCAACGATCACACCTTCACCATGGGCGTGGCGCTGTCGCCCTGCTCGCTGCCGCAGACCCGCCGGCCCAATTTCGAGATCGGACCGGACGAGATGGAGATTGGCATGGGCATCCATGGCGAGCCAGGCATCGCGCGCGGAAAGTTGAAAACGGCCGACGAGATCACCGACGAAATGCTGGACAAGGTCCTCGACGAGATGGCGCCGGCGCGCGGCGATAAGGTCGCCGTTCTGGTCAATTCGCTCGGCTCAACGCCGTTGATGGAGCTCTACATCATGAACCGACGCGTCAAGCAGAGGCTGGATGACGTCGGTATTTCCGTCCACGCGACCTGGGTCGGCAATTACTGCACCTCGCTCGAAATGGCCGGCGCCTCGGTGACGCTGATGCATCTCGACGGCGAGTTGCAGGCGATGCTCGACCATCCTTGCGACGGCGCCATGTTCCGCGCCGGCTGAGAAAGCATCATGACCTCGATCGATTCAGTCGGCTTGAAAAGAATGTTCGATGAGATCGCGGCGGCGATCGACGCCGACAAGGACAGGCTCAGCCAACTCGACGGCGTCATCGGCGACGCCGACCATGGCATCGCCATGGCACTAGGCTTCACAGCTGCGCGCGATGCACTAGCGCAACTCGACCTCGCGGCGACCGAGCCGACGGCGCTGCTCAACACTGCGGCGAAATCCTTCCTCAACGCGGTCGGCGCCTCGTCAGGCCCGCTCTATGCGACCGCCTTCATGCGCGGTGCCGCCGCCGTCAAAGGCAAGGCAATTCTGGAGGACGCTGACACCATCGCCATGCTCCGGGCGATGGCGCAAGGCATCCAGGATCGCGGCAAGGCCGAGCTCGGCGAAAAGACCATGGTCGACGCCTGGCTGCCGGCTGCGCAAGCAGCGGGTGCCGCGCAGGAAGCCGGCAAGAGCCTGTCCGAGAGCCTGGAGGCTGCACTTGCAGCGGCCGAACGAGGTGCCGAGGCGACCAAGGGCATGATCGCCGCCAAGGGCCGCTCATCGCGGCTCGGCGAGCGCTCGCTCGGGCATATGGACCCCGGCGCCGCATCGGCCGTGACGATTATCAGAGCGATGTGGAACAGTCTGGCTTAACCCCGCTTCGCCGCGTCGAGCCTGTCGATCGCCTGGACATTGCCGGCCGACGGTCCCTTCTCATCGAATTCCGATGCAAGCCATGCATCGACGATCGACTTGGCCAGTTCCGGGCCGATGACGCGGGCGCCCATGGTGATGATCTGGGCGTTGTTGGATTTTGCCGCGCGCTCGGCCGAATAGGTGTCGTGGGTGAGTGCGGCGCGAATGCCGGGCACCTTGTTGGCGGATATGGATACGCCGATGCCGGTGCCGCAAAACAGGATGCCGCGATCGTTTTCGCCGTCCAGGATGGTCTGGGCGAGCTTCTGTGACAGGTCGGCATAGTAGCCCGACTGGCTGAGGTCGCTAACCGTGAGGCCGGGCTTGGTAGCGAGGTGAGCGGCAATGACGTCGAGCAGCGGCTTACCGGCGCTATCAGCTCCAATGGCAATTTTCATGTTCCGTTTCCTTCCTGTTTGGTGATTCAGATCGCCGCCGAGGCGCGCTTGAGGATGTCGATATAGCCGTCCGCCTGCCAGGCCGAGCGGCCGATGAACAAGCCGTCGATGTTGGGCTGGCCGACCAGTTCGGCGGCATTTTGCGGATTGACGCTGCCGCCATAAAGCACCGGCGGCACCACCGGCAGCAGGTCGCGTGCGATTTTCTTGATTAGCGCCTGCTGCCTGTCGGCATAGTCCGAACTGGCCGGCACGCCCTTGTCGCCGATCGCCCAGACGGGCTCATAGGCAAACAGGATCGTCGCCGCCTTCGCCGCGCCTTCGAGAAACTGCAGCGCGCCGTGCACCTGCAAGGCCAGCACCGCAGCGGCCTGCCCGCTGTCGCGTTGAGCCAGGGTCTCGCCGACGCAGATGAGTGGCACGAGACCATGCTTCACCGCCGCCGCAGTCTTCAGACCGACGGCGTTGTCGGTCTCGCCGAAATGCTCGCGCCGTTCGCTGTGGCCGAGCTCGACCATGTCGAGGCCGCAGTCTTTCAGCATGACCGGCGAGATCTCGCCGGTCCAGGCGCCGGCGTCGGCCCAATGCATGTTCTGCGCGCCGACCTTGATGCGCGTCGGCGACAGCGCTTTCTTGACCTCGCGGATCGCCGTGAAGGGCGGGATGACGAAAGGCTGGATGCGCTCGTCGAAACCGGGGACGAACTCCGCCAGCGCCTCGGCGAAAGCCATCGCCTCGGCGAGCGTCTTGTTCATTTTCCAGCTGGTGCCGACCCAATAAACCATACGTGCCCTCCTATTCTGCGATCACTGTCAGCGAAACGCCGGCACCATCCAGCGCGGCGCGCATCTGCGGCTGCGGCTCGCGGCCGGTGAAGACCGTGTCAAAGGCCTTGAGATCTGTCAGGAAGTGCAAGGCAGTGCGGCCGAATTTCCCATGATCGACCAGCAGATATTTGCGCGCTGCTGCGGCCATCATCAGCCGTTTGGTCTGGACCACTTCCTGATCCTGGTGAAAGGCAGAGGCACCATGGATGGCCGATGACGACAGGAACGCGACATCGGCGCGCAATGATTTCAGCGTGTCCTCGGCGAGCAGGCCGAAGAAGCCGTGAAACTTCTTGTTGTATTGGCCGCCGAGCGCAATCAGGTTGATGCCGGCAACGCCCGCCAAATCCTGGATGACGGCCAGATTGTTCGAGATCACCGTCAGCGGACGCAGATCGGCAAGATGCCGAGCAACGCCGCCCGCGGTTGAGCCATCGTCGATGATCACCGTCTGACCCGGTTCGATCATCGTCACGGCAGCGGCGGCGATGCGCTTCTTCTCGTCGCCGGCCAGCCGCTGGCGGTAGCGGAAATCGCTCTCGAAAAGGCTGCTCGGCTGGATCGAGGCGCCGCCGCGCACCTTGCGCAGGAAGCCGCTTTCCTCGAGCTCGTCGAGGTCGCGGTGGACAGTCATCTTTGACACGCCGAAGCGTGAGGCAAGATCGTCGACACTGGCGGTGCCGATGTCCATCAGAAAATCCATGATGCCTTGCCGGCGGCCGTCGCTCTTCATTTCCGCGGCATCCTTGTGCAATCCGGTTCCGAGATATAACAGCAAACGTCGCACAAGCCACCAAATTTTTGTGATAATGTTATATCTCTTTGGGATATCATGACGCTTCTGGTCGCGTCCTGTAACAAGAATTGCTGCCGGCCGAGCGCCCAGCGGTTGCGGTGCCGCGGAAATCCGGCCAGAAGCATCAGGGGCTCGTCGACAACCGAACGGCCCGCAAACACTGGCTCGAAACCGGATACGGGAGACTACTGAGTGGCTCGCATCACACTGAGACAATTGCTCGATCATGCCGCCGAATACGGCTATGGCGTGCCTGCCTTCAACATGAACAATATGGAACAGGGCCTCGCCATCATGGAGGCAGCCGAGGAGACCAAATCGCCGGTTATCCTGCAGGCGAGCCGCGGCGCACGAGCCTACGCCAATGATGTGGTGCTGGCCAAGCTGATCGAAGCGCTGGTCGAAATCCATCCCGATATCCCGGTCTGCATGCATCTCGACCATGGCAACAACGAAGCGACCTGCGTCACCGCGATCCAGCACGGCTTCACTTCGGTGATGATGGACGGATCGCTGAAGGAAGACGGCAAGACGCCGGCCGACTACGCCTATAATTCCGGCATCACCCACCGCGTCGTCGACATGGCGCATTGGGGCGGCGTCTCGGTGGAAGGCGAGATCGGCGTTCTCGGATCGCTGGAGATGGGCGGCGGCGAGCAGGAGGACGGCCATGGCGTCGAGGGCGTCATCAGCCACGACCAGCTGCTGACCGATCCCGTGCAGGCCGAACAGTTCGTGCGCGACACCCGTGTCGATGCGCTGGCAGTCGCCATGGGCACCAGCCACGGCGCCTACAAGTTCAGCCGCAAGCCGGACGGCGCTGTACTGGCCATGAACGTCATCGAGGAAATCCACCGCCGTCTGCCGAGTATGCATCTCGTCATGCACGGCTCGTCCTCGGTGCCGGAGGAGTTGCAGGAGATCATCAACAAATATGGCGGCCAGATGAAGCCGACATGGGGCGTGCCGGTCGAAGAGATCCAGCGCGGCATCAAGCACGGGGTGCGCAAGATCAATATCGATACCGACAACCGCATGGCGCTGACCGGCGCAATCCGCAAGGTGCTGACCGAGAACCCGAGCGAATTCGATCCGCGCAAATATCTGACGCCGGCAATGGCCGCGATGCGGAAGCTGTGCAAGGAGCGCTTCGAGCAATTCGGCACCGCCGGCAACGCACCGAAGATCAAGCCGCTGCCGCTGTCGGAAATGGCCAAGCGCTACAAGTCCGGAAGCCTCGATCCGAAATTTGGCTGACGTATTCCGGCTCTGAGCAGGAGCTGCCTCAGCTCCTGCTCATCCGATCATGCTCGCGGCAAGAGATCGGCCCGGCCGGTCTCGATAAAGGGTGCCCAGTAGTCGACCGACTCGCGGATCATGGCGATGACCTGGTGGTCGACGGGCTCGCGCTCGCGGAACGACAATTCGAGGCAGATCTCGTTGTCGACGCCGCCGCCACGGCGAACCGTCTCCAGCAGCTTTTCCGGCGTGATGCGGCCGTCCTTGTTGTGAGCGGCAATGAACGGCCAGTGACCACCCTTGTTCATCGACGACTGCTTGACGTGGATGATCGGCGATTGCCTGGGAAAGGCTTCGGCCCAGGCATAAGGGTCGGTGTCCGCCGGATTGCTCGAGGTCACGTCGCCATGGTCGATGTCGACCATCATCTTGAACGGGACGGCCATGCCGGCCGCTTCGATCTCGCGCTGCAGTGCCCGGCAGCTTTCGATCGTATGGCCGAATTCGCGGCCGACCGACATCGGCTCCCAGAACAGGTAGGTCAAGCCGGCTGCTTTGGCATGCTCGGCGACCTCGCGCCAGCATTCCAGCGCGATGTCGAAAAGCCGCGCGCGACGTTCAGGATTGTCGTAATCCCGGCGAGTGAAGATCGCGAATTGCGTGCCCATGCCTGCGGCGCCGAGCTCGGCCGAAACTTCTGAAAAGGTCTTGAACCAGTCGACGTAGTAGCGCCGCACGTCGGCATCGGGATGGCCGAAATGATTGAGCCGGCCGTAAGGGCCGGTCATCGCGGAGGTCACGCGCACACCGGTGCGGTCGAGCGCGGAGCGGAACAGGCGGACGAATTTGGCGATCGTCGCCGCCGGCCAGCCGGGATTGACGAATTCATGGGTGAGTTGGACGTCCCTGATACCGATCTGATAGGCGATCGCGTCGATCAGGTCGTCCGGCTCCGCAAAGCGGTTGACCAGCGGATTGGTGTTGAGCGAAAGCGTAAAGGCCATCAGCCGGCCTTTGCCAGCCGGCTCGAGCACCAGTCCTCGAAGGCGGTTCTTTCCGCGGCGGACAGATGCAGGCCGTGCTTGGTGCGCCTTTCGAGAATATCGGCGGCGGTCTCGGCCCATTCATGCTCGAACAGGTAATTGGCTTCGCGCTCGAAAAAATCCTTGCCGAAGCGCCGGCCCAGTTCGGCGAGCGAGGTGGCCGCGCCGACCAGATCGCGCGTCCTTGTGCCGAAGAGCCTGCCGTAATGCTTGACCAGCGATGCCGGCATCCAGGGAAATTCATGGCCGAGGTCGCCGAGGAACTGCTCGAAATCGGCATTGGCGATATCGCCGCCCGGCAGGTGCCCTTTCGAGGTCCACGGCTTGCCCATTTTCGGAAAGAACGGGGCGATACGGTCGAGCGCGTGCTCGGCCAATTTGCGGAAGGTGGTGATCTTGCCGCCGAAGACCGAAAGCAGCGGCGCCTGCCCAGCCGGTGCGTCGAGTTCGAATATGTAATCGCGGGTCACCGCGCTCGGATTGTCGGCATTGTCGTCATAGAGCGGCCTGACGCCGGAAAACGAGTAGACGACGTCGCTTCGTGCGAGCTGGCGCTTGAAGTAGCGATTGACTGCCTTGATCAGGTAATCGATCTCGCTCGCATCGGCGGTCACGTCCTCCGGCCGCCCTTCATAGGGAATGTCAGTGGTGCCGATCAGCGCCAGATCGTCCTGATAGGGATTGATGAAGATCACCCGCTTGTCGCTGTTCTGAACGAGATAGGCCTGCCGCCCTTCCCAGAATTTCGGCACAACGATGTGGCTGCCCTTGACCAGGCGCACGTTGCGCCTGGAATTCTGGCCGCCGACGCGGTTGATGACGTCGTTGACCCAGGGTCCGGCGGCGTTGATCAGCGCCCGTGCCCGGACTGTGGTCCTGACGCCGGTTCGACCGTCGCGCATCTCCACCGACCACAGGCCGTTTTCGCGGCGGGCAGCGGTGCAGGCAGTGCGGGTGAATATCCTGGCCCCACGCTCCGCGGCGTCGAGCGCATTGATGACGACCAGGCGGGCGTCGTCGACCCAGCAGTCGGAATATTCGAAGCCGCGCTTGAAGCTGTCCTTGATCGGCGCGCCTTCTGGCGCGGTGCGCAGGTCGAGCGTGCGGGTGGCCGGCAGTCGCTTGCGGCCGCCAAGATGGTCGTAGAGGAACAGGCCGAGCCGCACCAGCCAGGCCGGCCGATCATCGGGGCTGTGTGGCAGCACGAAGCGCATCGGCCAGATGATGTGCGGCGCGGATTCGAGCAGCACCTCGCGCTCGATCAGCGCCTCCCGCACCAGGCGGAACTCGTAATATTCGAGATAGCGCAAACCGCCATGAACGAGCTTTCCCGATCGCGAACTGGTGCCCTCGGCAAGATCGTCCTTTTCGCAAAGAATGACCGACAGACCCCGGCCCGCCGCATCGCGCGCGATTCCGGCGCCATTGACACCGCCGCCGATGACGAAGAGGTCGACGATTTCGGTTTCACCGTTCATCTCGCTCTATGCCCTGTCGTCAGCATGGATTGACCGGAGGCAGCCCGGCGATGTAGCGGCGCACTTCCTGGGCCGCCTGCTCGGCCGCGTAGGTCACGGTGCGTACCGACGCGCCGGCGATATGCGGCGTCAGCGTCACGTTCGGCAGTTGCAACAGCGGCCAGTCGGCAGGCACCGGCTCGATGGCGAACGTCTCCAGCATAGCGCTGCCGATCTGCCCCGAGACGAGCGCATCGTAGAGCGCATCGTAGTCGACCAGCGGTCCGCGCGCGGTATTGACGAAGATTACGCCGGGTTTCATCCGGGCGATGGCGTTCTTGCCGATCAGGCCGCGCGTCTCCTCGGTGACCCGGGAATGCAGCGTGACCACATCGGAGCGCGACAGCAGATCGTCCAGCGCAACCAGTTCGACGCCGGCATTGCGGTCCTCGGCGCTCAATTGCACATAGGGATCGCAAACCAAGATGCGGCAGCCGAAGGCGCGCAGCAGGCGAACCAGCCTGGTGCCGATATTGCCGTAGCCGATGACGCCGACGGTCATTTCGTTGAGCTCGCGGCCGGTGCGATCGGCGCGGTAGAGATCGCCGCGCCATTCGCCCTTGCGCAAGGCTTCGTGACCGACGCGGATCAGCCGCGTTTCAGCGAGAATGGCGCCGATGGTGAACTCGGCCACGGCGCTGGCGTTGCGGCCGGGCACATTGACCACGGTGATGCCGTGGGCCTTGGCGGCGGCCATGTCGATGTTGATCGGTCCGCCGCGCGAGACCGCAACCAGCTTGAGCGTGGGCAGGCGCTGCATCATGCTTTCGGAGAGCGGCGCAAGCTGGGTGACGAAGATTTCGGCGTCGCCGATGAAATCCACCACCTCGTCGGGATCGCCGAAATACTCCTTGACCTTGTCCAGACCAAGCGCGGCATTGCCGAATTGCATCGGCTCGTCGGGCCAAGCGGTCTCAATGCTGCGGATGTCGAGATTGTCGCCGCAGGCCGCCTCGATTTTCTCGCGAAACACTTCCGGAAGCATGAAGCGGTCGCCGATGATCGCAATTTTCTTGGGCATGCTCTTCTCAATTCACGTCGGTTTGCCTGGACGCGGCCATCGAGCGCCAGACCGGCCGCAGCGCCTCATGCGCCAATGTGTAGGACGGAGCCATCGCCTCATAGGCAGCGGCAAGTTTCCGATCGCTGGGTTCGGCCGTATGGAGCAAAGGCGTGACCCATTCGCTGACGCAATCGTCCATCGATGCGTATTGGCCGACGCAGACCGCAGCAATCATTGCGGCGCCCGCAGCACCGGCCTCCTCGCGCTCGCTGGTGCGAATGTCGGCGCCGACCGCAGCACCCAGGATCTTGCGCAGAGCCGGGCTCCTGGCCGCTCCGCCGGTCAGGCGGATTTCCTTGGGCAGGGGCCCCATGGCGGCGTAGCAATCGCGCGCCGCGAAAGCCAGCCCCTCGAACACCGCGCGGACTATGTCGGCATAGCCGTGCCTGGACGAAATGCCGATGAAGCCGGCCCTGGCATTGGCATCGACGAACGGCCCGCGCTCGCCGGCCTCCGAGACATAGGGCTGGTAGAGCAGCGCGCCTGGCTCGGACGACGATATCCACTGGTCGACCAGCGCGATCATCTCGCCATTGGTCCGCGTAATACCTTGCGAGGCGAGAATGCCGGAGGCGAGGCCAAGGACCCAGTCGATATTGAGCGTTGCCGCCATGTTCGACTGCATCTGCGCAAAGACGCCGGGTGCCGGCATCGTCATCGTGTAGCCGGTTGCAGCCTCGTTGAGCAGAACCTGGTCCGGCGTTTCGGCAAGCCGCATATGCATTCCGGTGGAGCCGATGATCGAGCATCCCGGCTTGCGTTCGCGATCGAACAGGCCGGCGCCGAGCGCCGTGCAGGCGACATCGACATAGGCCAGAACGACCGGTGTGCCGGCGAGCAGGCCGGTCGCATCGGCTGCTGCCGCCGACAGCGAGGTGCTTTGCCTGGTGCCATCGACGATGGGCGGCAACAGATGCCGGAGATCGGTGACGCCGAGTACCTCGAGCACATCATCGCAATAGCCGCGCGTGCGGAAGTCGCCGAAGGTGAAGGTGCCCTCGGACGGGTCGGTGGCGCGGTGGCCGGTCAGCTTGAAATAGAGCCAGTCCTTGCAGTGGAACGCCGTCGCTGCATTGGCAAGCATCGCGGGCATGTGGCGCTTCATGAACACGAACTGCGATCCCTGCTGGCAGGCAGCGAGCCCGCTGCCGGTCTTTTCGAAGCGCAGCCGGTCCTCCGGCCGCGCGCGGATCTCCTCGACGACCGCGGCAGCGCGCGCGTCGAGCCACAGCCAGCCCTTGGCAACCGGCTCGCCATCCTTGTCGATCAGCCAGGTACCGTCGCCCTGCCCGGTCACGGCGATGGCAATGGTCCGGCTGGCGAGATCCGGCACCTTGTCGGCAAGCTCGCACAAGGTCGTCGCGGTATCGGCCCAGGTGCGTGTCAGGTCCTGCTCGGCGCCGCCGCCCGGCAGTGTCTCGTATTTATTGGGCAGCGCGGCGGACGCGATCTGCCTGCCCGCCGTGTCAAAGGCGACGGATTTTATGACAGACGTGCCGGCGTCGATGCCGATCAGCACATCCTGCATCAAGCCAGCTCCGTGCCGTGCGAAATGGCATTGCCGCTCGCCTGATCGAAGACGTGAAGGTTTTTCGGATCGATGCTGATCTTGATCGGCGCGCCAAGCTCCAAGCGGGTTCGGTCATGTTCGACCAGGACCAGCGAACCGCCGGCGAAATCGGCGGCGATATGGGTCTGGTCGCCGAGCCATTGATTGGCCGAAACCGTCGCCGGCACACCATCTTTCGAGCGGCGGACCGCATAGGGCCTGACGCCGATGACGACGCGCTGCCGGTTGAGCAATTCGTCGCGAACCGGGCCGCTGAACGCATCCTTGTCGTATTCGAGCGAAAGCCCGTCGGGCAGCTTGAGACTGATCTTGCCGGCAGCTGTGCCGACATAGGCCTCGAAGACATTCATCGGCGGCTCGCCAACGAAGGTGCCGGTGAACAGGTTTGCCGGCCGCTCCTTGAGCCTGTCAGGCGTATCGAACTGCTGCAGCACGCCGCCCTCCATGACAGCGATGCGATCGGCCAGAGCATTGGCCTCGGTCTGGTCGTGGGTGACAAGGATCGCGGTCAGGCCACGCTCCTTGATGAAATGCTTGATGCGGCCGCGCAGCACGGCGCGAAGCTGCGGCTCGAGCTGGCCCATCGGCTCGTCCAGCAGATGCAGGTCGGCCTCGCGGATCAGCGCCCGGCCGAGGCTGGCGCGCTGCTGCTGGCCGCCGGAGATCGAGCTCGGATAGCGCTCGAGAATGTCCTCGATCTCGAGCAGCTTGGCGATGTTGGCAACCTTTGCATCGACCGCACTCTTCGCCAGCCTGGCGGCCTTGAGGGCGAAGGCCATGTTCTCGCGCACGGTCAGCGGCGGGTAGAGCGAATAGCCCTCGAAGGCCATTGCGACGTTGCGCCTGACCGGCGGCAACGTGTGCACCTTGCGGCCGGCAACCGAGATGCTACCCCGCGAGACCTCTTCGAAGCCTGCGATCATGCGCAATGTCGAGGTCTTGCCGCAGCCGGACGAGCCGAGCAGCGCCACGATCTCGCCCTTGACGATTTCCATCGTCAGGTTCTTGACGGCGTGTACGCCACGGTCGATCGGACCGTAGAACTTGTCGACGCCCGAAATGGTGATTGCGGTCGGGCTCATGCCGCTTCTCCGCTACGCAAATTGACGACGTTTTTCGAGCCGATGCGCTCGCCGCTTGTGCGATCGAACAAAAGGGCGCTTTTACTGTCGACGGCAATGTAGACCTTGCCCTCGGATTGGCCCGGTGTCCCGGAAGGACGCGAAACCAGAATTTCACGGCCGCGCACGGTGCGCACCAGCGTGACGATCTTCTCGTTGAGCGGCGTCTCAGCCTCGACCGTCACCGGGATGGCGCCGAGCGTGCGTTCATCGACAAACGCCAGCGCCTCCGGCCGCAAACCGATCACGCAGTCGCGGCCGACCGCCGCCTCATGAGCGCCGGCAAGATGGACCTGGACGTTGGACAGGCCGACATAGATGCCCTTGGCGTCCCGCGCCGGCTTGACGTCCAGAAGGTTGATGGTCGGGTCGCCGAACAGCCGGGCAATCTCGACATTGGCCGGCTCGCGATAGATCTGCTCGGGCGTGCCGAGCTGTTTGACGACGCCCTGCGACATCACCGCGATGCGGTCGCCGAGCGCCATCGCTTCCTTGTAGTCCTGGGTGACGTAGATAACGGTCGCGCCACGATCCGCCAGCAGTCTTGGCAGTTCCAGCCGCATTTCGAAGCGCAATTTGGCATCGACGTTGCGCAAGGGATCATCGAGCAGCAGCAGCGGCGGCGAGCCGACCAGGGCGCGGGCAAGCGCGGTGCGTTGCTTCTGGCCATTGGACAGCGCCCGCGGCTTGTGGCTGAGCACATGGCCGATTTTCAACAGCTTGGCGACGCTCTCGACGCCGGTCTTTATCGTGCCTTGCGATGAGTGCTTCGCCTGCAGCGGCGTCGCAATGTTATCGAACGCCGTCATATGCGGGAACAGCGCGAAGTTCTGAAATGCCATGCCGACGCCGCGGAACTCGGCGTCGAGATCGGTCATGTCCTCGCCGCCGATGAGTATCTTTCCCTCGTCGGGGTCGATCACGCCGGCCACCAGCCGCAGCAGCACGGTCTTGCCGGCGCCGGACGGCCCGAACAGGACCAGCGTTTCGCCGTCGGCGACGGTCAGCGACAGATTGTCGAGAACAGTCTGGCTTTTATAGCGCTTGACGATGTTTCGCAGTTCGAGGCTTGCCATCGGACTATCCTTTCACCGCGCCAAGCGACAGGCCTTCGACGAGATAGCGTTGCGCATAGAGCGCGAGCGCCAGCGTTGGCGTGATCGACAGCACGATCGCCGCCGAGATCTGGCCATACTGGATGCCCGAGGAGGTGATGAAGGCGAGCGCGCCGACCGTCACCGGCTGCTTGTCGGCCGAGGCGAGCACCAGCGCAAAAACGAAATTGTTCCAGGCAAAGATGAACGCGAGCAGACCGGCAGCGGCAATGCCTGGGCCGGCGAGCGGCAGCGCGATCTTGCGGAAGGTGGCAAACCAGGAATGTCCGGCAATGCGGTAGGCGTATTCGATGTCGGCGGGAATGTCCTCGAAATAGCCGCGCACGATCCACAGGATCAACGGCAGGCAGATCAGCTGATAGACCCAGATCAGCCCGATATAGGTGTTGGCCAGCCCGAGCTTCTGGAAATAGAGGGTGAGCGGCAGGAGCACCAGCAGCGCCGGCGCAAACCGGAACGACAGCAGCGTAAAGGCAATGTCCTCCGAGCCGCGGAATTTGTGCCGCGCAAAGGCGTAGGCCGCCGGAACGCCGAGCAGCAACGCGACGGCAACCGAGGTGACCGACAGGAAGACGGAATTCCAGAGGTTGCGCATGAAGGCGATGTCGAGCGTGCCGGCCGCCGTCATCAGCTTGCCGGTGATCAAGGCAGTGTAGTTGGCGAGCGTCGGCTCGAAGACAAGCTGCGGCGGAATCCGCAGGATTGTCTCGTTGGTCTGGAACGACATCATCAGAATCCAGACGATCGGGAACATGAAGAAGATCACGACCAGCGCCAGGGCAATGCCGCGCAGGATGCGTTCGAGAAGCGAGGTGTGTTCCACGCCAGCCTCCTATGCCTGGCCGCGGGCGCGTTCGCGCAGCCGCAGCCAGTTCTTGATGAAAATGTTCGAGAGGAAATAGGTGATCGCCCACAGGATGATCATCAGTGCCGCCGAGCGGCCGACATTGGTCGACTGGAAGAAATTGAGATACGCCTCGACCTGGAACACGGTCAGTGTGTCGCCCGGACCGCCCTGCGTCATGGCGTAAATGATGTCGAACTGCTGGATGGAATCAAGCAGGCGGAACAGGGTCGCCGTCAGGATGTAGGGGGTCAGCATCGGCAGTGTGATGCGGAAGAAGACGAAGCTGCGTGGCACGCCGTCGAGTGCTGCCGCCTCGAAGGGCTGCGTCGGCAGGCTGCGCAGACCTGCAAGCAGCAGGATCATGATGAAGGGCGTGTAGACCCAAATGTCGACGAGCACGACGGTGAGCAGCGCCGTCGACGGAGACGAGGCCCAGCGGAAATCCTGCAACCCGATCAGGCTGGCGAGATAGCTGAGCACGCCGAAACCGGGATTGGTCATCAGCTTCCACATCAGCGCGGCGAGCGCCGGCGCCGTCATCAGCGGCATCAGCAGCATGATCGAGATGAAGTTGTTCAGCGTCGAGCGCTTTTGCAGCAGCATGGCGATGCCGAGACCGAGAAGCAGTTCAAGCACAACGGTGATGCCGGCGTAGAGCAGCGAGATCTCCAGCGTGTTCCAGAACTTCGGGTCGGTGAAGAAGGAGATATAGTTGTCGCCCCAGTTGAACTGCCGCGCCCAGGGTTGGCTCAACCGGTAGCGCTGGAACGAATAGACCACCGACGTCAGGAACGGGATCAGGATGCCGATGCAGACCAGCAGAGCCGGCAGGCTGAGGAGATAGGGCAGCACCCGCTTGCTGATCCTGAAGCCCGACGGCCTGTTTCTTTGTATTGTCGCCGCAGTCATCGGCTGCTCCGTCATCCTGTTGCTTCGCCGTCCCGGCCGCCCAAGGGAGCAAGGCGGCCGGTCGGGCGAGCAGGCGGCACCTTTCGGGACCGCGTCGCAAACGTATCACATCTCAAAGGCTGGCCCGCGGACGGGCCAGCCTTGGCCGCGGCTTAGCCAAGCCCGGCTTCCTTGAGCTGGCTGTTGATGCTCTCGGCCAGCTTGTCGAGGCCCTCGTCGACCGGCACTTCCTTGGCCACCATCTTCTGCAGCGTCGCCGCCCATTCGGTGGTGAGATCAAAGAACAGCGGCTGCGGGGTGAACTTGATGCTGGCGCCCGGCGCCGAGACGTCGAACATCTCGACATAACCCGGATAGCTCTTGTTCAGCTTCTCGCGGAACATCTCGTCGTTCCAGACCGACTGACGAACCGGATTGACGAAGTCCATCTTGGTCGCACCGAACAATGCATGCTCGGGTCCGGATGCCCATTGCATGAAGTACCAGGTGGCGTCCTTGTCCTTGGAGAAGTTGGACATCGACAGCGACCAGATCCAGATATTGGGCGTCGGCGCCTTGGCGGCAGGATTGGCCTTGAATGCCGAAAAGGCGAGCTTGCCGGCCATCTTGTTGTCGCCGCCATTCATGAAGTAGCCAAGGATGTCGGCGTCGTAAATCATCGCCGAAGCACCTGCACCGAGATCGGTGCCGACCTGGTACCAAGTGTAGGTCGACCAGTCCTTCGGGCCGCTCTCCTGGATCATCTGGACCCACTGCTTGTGGAAAGCCTTGGATTCGGCGGTGCTCATCGCGGCCGACAGCTTGCCGTCAGCCGAGACGTTCAGGTCCTTCTGGTCGAAATTGGCGTAAGCCGACAGGAATCCCGGGTGGATCGTCGCCCAAGAGCGCGAGCCGCGCACGCCGATGCCGTAGACGCCACCGCCGACGTCCTTGGTGAGCTTCGCCGCCGTAGCGACCATCTCATCCATATTGCCGGGAACGCTGACGCCGACCTTGTCGAACATGCCCTTGTTGTAGGTGATGTTGTTCTGCTCGAAGCCCCACGGAATGCACCATTGCTTGGCGTCCGCCGAACCGAGGGCGCCGCCCGGCTGGCCGTTCCAGGCGCAGGAGTTCTTGACGCCGGGCAGGAAGTCGTCCCAGGCATATTTCGGGTTGGTCTTGGCCGGATCCTTGATCCATTCGTTGAGGTCGGTGATCCAGCCGGCCGGACCGTAGGTCCAGGTCATGTAGGCGCCGGTCATGAAGGCATCGTATTCGGGCGAGCTGGCCGACAGCGCGGCGGTAACCTTGTCGAAATAGACGTCTTCGGGGAACACGTCATAGACGACTTCCATGCCGGTCAGCTTCTTGAAATTGTCGAGGTTGGCGATCATCGCATCGGCGTAAGGATGCTTGTTGAGCAACAGCTTGATGGTTTTGCCCTTATGCGCCTGCCAGTCGAAATCAGCCGCCAGGGCGCGGGTCTGCCCGAAATTGAGCAGTGTGCCGGCGGTGCTGGCGGCAAGGCCCATTGCACCGAGGCCCTTGATCAGCCCACGGCGGTCGACTTGTCCACGCAGGAATGCGTCGATGAGGTCTTTCTCTTTCTCATGCATTTCTCTTCTCCTCCACAGGGTAGTTTCAACGAAATGGTTGCCGGCTACCCGACCGGCGTCTGTTCCACGAGCGATCGCGCCGTCCGCTCGTCGGTTATCAAGCCTTTGAGATAACGGCCCTCCAGCACTGACTTGATGGCGCGAACCTTCACCTTGCCGCCGGCGACGGCGACAATCCTGCGGTTGCTGATGTCTTCGCGCGCCAGTGCCAGCGCCCGGTCGGAAAGCGTCGTCGCAACGGCCTTTCCGGCATCGTCGAAGAAATGGCCGAGCAGTTCGCCGACACCGCCGTTGCGGCGGATCTCCTCCATCTCGCCCTTCTCGATCATACCGGTGGCGACAAGCGAGGCCTCACGTTCGGCGGTGCCGATGCCGGCGATGAGCAAGTCGGCGGACTTGGCGAGGTCGAAGACATCGCTGACGCCTTTCTGCCCGAGCAATACTGTTCGATCCTCGACCGTGTTGGCGAACATCGGTACGGGCATCACATAGGCCTCCGCACCGGTGCGTTCGGCGACGCGGTGGATGACGTCATGGGGGTTGGCCGAGAACTTGCGCGTCAGGCCGCCAAGCAGCGAGACGAAACGGATCCTGCCGGCCGATATGCGCGGCAGATATTCCACGCAGGCGGCAAGCGTGCGGCCGTGGCCGACGCCGATCAGCGCCTCTTCGCCGCGTTCGATCTCGCGCTTGAGAAACTGCGCGCCGGCAATGCCGAGCGCCTTGAGCGGCAGGTCTTCGGCATCGAAGTCCGGAACCACCTCGCAGTAGTCGAGGCCGTACCGGCCGGACAACTCATCCTCAAGCTCCACGCATTCTGAGACTTCGCCGTCGATGTAGACTTTGACCAGGCCTTCCTGATTGGCCTTGGTGATCAGGCGATGCGCCTTGAGACTGGTCAGGCCGAGCCGCTTGGCGACCTCCGACTGGGTCAGGCCGCCGGCATAGTGAAGCCAGGCGGCACGGGCTGCCATGCCTGTCTCATCATCGCGCAGCAGGCCGTTGCCAAAACCAACCATTTCCGCCCTTTGATATTTTTATCAGTTGCTGCAAAATTTTTCACAAGGCGTCGCCCGAGTCAAGCAACCGCTGCGTTTAAATCTCCGGCCAGGAGCTTGCCGGCCGGGGCCGAATTGGGCCGCGCTAACCAACGGGCAAGAAACAACACCGACCATGCGCGTTTAAAACGTTTGCAATTTGGATTGGACGCATTACAAACGTTTCAAACTTCGTTCGGGAGAAACGATGCCGGCCCGCGTTACCACCCTCAAGGAACTTGCTGCGCAGCTCGGCCTGTCGATTACCACCGTTTCGCGCGCCCTTGCCGGCCACGTGCAGATCGCCTTGAAAACGCGCCAACGTGTCGCCGAGGCTGCGCATCAGGCCGGCTATGTGCCGAACACCGCAGCCCGCACGCTGGTCTCCGGCCGCAGCGGCTTTGTCGGCATGGTGCTTCCGATCCGCGGCCCCAATCTGGTTGACTCCTTCCTCGGTGAATTCGTCACAGGGCTCGGCGAAGGGCTGGTTTCGCACGGCTCCGACCTGATCCTGGCCGCAGCAGCGCAAGGCCAGTCGGAACTTTCCGTGCTTCGCCATGTCGTCGAATCGGGCCGCGCCGACGGGGTCGTCGTCACCCGCATCGCCGAGATCGACGAGCGGCTTGCCTATCTGCGCCAGCGCAATTTCCCGTTCGTCGCGCATGGCCGGCTGCTCGACGGCGACTTTGCCTACCATTGGCTCGATACCGATGGCGCGCACGCATTCGGCGAGGCCTTCGACATGCTCTACGATCTCGGACACCGCCATTTCGGCCTGGTGACGATTTCCGAGCCGATGACATTTCGCCATCTCAGGCAGGACGGGCTCGCCGCCGCGATCGCCCGCCGGGGCGATCCGTCTGTCAGCCTCGATGTGGCGACGGCGCCGCGTTTCGATCGCGGTGCCCGCATCCAGGCAATCAACCGGCTTCTGCACGCCACCGAGCGGCCGACGGCGATTGTCGCACTGTTCGACGAGCTGGCGCTGACTGTGATGGAAGAGGCGGGGCGCGCCGGACTTGCCATTCCTCGCGACCTTTCGGTGATCGGCTTCGACAACATAGCCGCCTCCGCCTATGCGCCGCCGGGGCTGACCACTTTCGACGCCTCGATCCGCCAGTGCGCGCGCGAGATCGGCGAGATGCTGCTGACCGTCATCGGCGACAGGCCGGACGCGCCACTGACGCGGCTGGTCCGGCCGACACTTGTCTCGCGGGCAAGTCATGGCCCGGCACCCGCAGGACGGAACTGACGCCTTAGCGGCGCACAACCAGGGAGGAAGACGACGATGAATGCGTTGAGGACATTGGCAGGTGCGGTGCTGGCGTTGTCGCTTGCTGCCGGCGCAGCACAAGCCCAGCAGGTGTTGTTCTGGTCGACACAGGCGCGACCAGTGGAAGAGACACAGAAGATGCGCAGCGAAGTGCTGAAGGGGTTTGACGGCCAGGTCGACTATCAGGTCGCCGAGGACGGGCCCTGGCTCACCCGCCTTCAGGCCGAACTGCAGGCCGGCGCCGGCACCATAGGCGTGCTCGGCGGCCTGCACGGAGACTTCTCCACCGTCGGCGCGAACCTTGTCGATCTCTCTGGCGTCGATCTCGGTGGTGTCAAGGTCAACGAGACCTACAAGAAGCTCGGCATGCTCGGCACCGGCGAGCAGAAGTACCTGCCATGGATGCAGGCCACCTTTCTGATGGCGGCCAACAAACAGGCGCTGCAATATCTGCCGGCCGGCACCGATCTCAACACCATCACTTATGACCAACTGATCGAGTGGGCGAAAAACATCGCTGAAAAGACTGGTTCGCCCAAATTCGGTTTTCCGGCCGGCCCGAAAGGGCTGAAGCACCGTTTCTTCGAGGGTTTTCTCCTTCCATCGTATACCGGCTCGATGGTGACGAAGTTCCGCTCGGCGGAGGCCGAGACGGCGTGGAACAAGTTCAAGGAATTGTGGCAATACACCAACCCGAATTCGACCAACTATGCCTTCATGCAGGAGCCGCTGCTGACCGGCGAAGTCTGGGTGGCATTCGATCACGTGGCGCGCCTCGCCGACGCCTTCAACCAGAAACCCGATGACTTCGTCGCCTTCCCGGCGCCGGCTGGCCCGTCAGGCCGCGGCTACATGCCGGTGGTGGCCGGCGTCGCTATCCCGAAGACCTCGCCTGACATGGACAAGGCCAAGGCGCTGGTCGCCTATATGCTGAAACCGGAAACCCAGATCGCGACGCTGAAGGCGACAAACTTCTTCCCGATCGTCGACGTCAAGCTGCCCGACGACATGCCGGCCTCGGTGAAGGCCTTCAGCCCAGTGATCGCCACCATGACCGGAGCTCCCGATGCGTTGCCGGCGCTGCTGCCGATGGGACTTGGCGGCCTCGGCGGCAAGTTCAATCAGATCTACACCGACAGCTTCGAGCGCATCGTGCTCGGCGGCGAGGATGTGCACGGCGTGCTCGACGAACAGGCGACGGCGCTGAAAGCGATCATCGAACAGGCGAAGGCGCCGTGCTGGGCGCCCGACAAGCCCTCGCAAGGCGCCTGCCCGGTCGATTAAGAATCCTCCCGGGCGTCCGGATTTCCAGCGCGCCGGGCGCCCACCCCTTTTGAAGCTTCGAATAGAGAGCGCTCCATGCACAGCAAGGCCCTGCCCTATCTGCTGCTGACACCGGCGACGCTGTTCCTCTGCGTCTTCTTCCTCTACCCGTTCGTGTTGGTCGCCTTCGAGGCGTTCACCCGCGACGGCGGCTTTACGCTCGACAATTTCCGCACCATGGCGGGCAGCTGGAAGTTTCCGGTCACTGTCCGCAATACGCTACTGCTGAGCGTCGTCGTCGTGCCGATTCAGTTGGTCATGGCACTGCTGATGGCAACCGCGGTGTCGCGGCTCGAAACGGGACGCAGCGCCGCGCTTTATATCTTCGCCATTCCGCTCGGCATCTCCGATCTCGCTGCCGGGCTGATCTGGCTCGCCATCTTCGACCAGTCCGGCTTCCTGAACACCTTGCTCTCCAATCTCGGCGTCATCGACAGCCCGGTCATGTTCCTCGGCTACCAGAGCAAGCTGACGATCTTCATCGCCGTGGCGCTGGCCGAGATCTGGCGCGCGACCGCCATCATGATGGTCATTCTGGTCGCCGGCATGGGGCTGATCCCCCGGGAATACTACGAGGCGGCGGAGGTTTTTGGCGCTAGCCCGTGGAAGCGCTTCATCAAGATCACGCTGCCTCTGCTGCGCCCAAGCCTGCAGACGGCGATCATCCTGCGCGTCATCCTTGCCTTTGAGGTCTTTGCCGTGGTTGCAGCACTCGGCGGCACCAATCTGCCGGTGCTGATGGGCGAGACCTACAATTGGCAGTTCACGCTGCAGGACCACAATGTCGCCGCCGCCATGGCGCTGTTCATCCTCGCCATCTCGATCGGTTTCACACTGTTCTTCCTGCGTGTGCTGCGTGTGCCGAAGGAGGCGCGGATATGAGCACCGTCGCGGAGCTGTCGATCGCCGCGCCTGCGGCCCGCAAAGCCGGCAACTGGCTGCTGGTCGCAACGGTCATCCTGCTTTGCGTCTGGGTGCTGCTGCCGATCTATCTGCTGATCGTCAACGCGCTGTCGTCGCCGGAAGAGGTGACCGCCTTCCCCAAGCGCTTCTTCCCGTCATTCGATTTCGGCAGCCTTTCTTTCTTCATCAATTTCGCCGGCGTCGCCAAGGCGCTGTGGAACTCCGTTCTCGTCGCCACGCTGACGATGCTCCTCTCGATCGGCTTCGGCGCACCCGCGGGCTACGCACTGTCGCGCTTCGATTTCCCAGGCAAGGAAACGTTCCGTTTCCTCGTGCTGATGACCCGCGCCTTCCCGCTGCCGCTGCTGGCTCTGCCCCTGGCGGTGATGTTCATCCGCACCGGCCTCGACGACACCGCGATCGGGCTGGCGCTGGTCCACACCACGCTGGCGCTGCCGTTTGCGGTGCTGATCACCTTCTCGCTGTTCTCCGGCATTCCCGTCGAGCTGGAGGAGGCGGCCTGGACGCTCGGCTGCACGAGATTGCAGGCATTCCGAAAAGTCATTCTGCCGCTGGCGCTGCCGGGCATCGCGGCGTCCGCGGTGTTTGCCTTCACCATCTCCTGGAACGAGGTGTTTGCCGCCGCCGTGCTCACCATCGAGAACCGGACGCTGACCGCCTTCCTGCTGCAGAGCCTTGGCGAATCGCCGCTCTACCTCAAATTCACCGGCGGTGCTGCCTTGGTTATCCCGGCACTGATCTTCATTTTTGCCGTCCGCAAATATTTGTTCGCCATGTGGGGGATCGCCAATCGATGACGCGCACAAAAGAGAACGCCGATGGCTGAGATCGTCATCAAGCAGGTGGCAAAACGTTTCGGCGGCTTCACCGCGCTGCATTCGATTGACCTGACCATCGCCGACCAGGAATTCATGGTGCTGCTCGGCGCCTCAGGTTGCGGCAAGACCACGCTGCTGAGGATCGTCGCCGGCCTGGAAACGCCAAGCCAGGGCGAAGTCTGGATCGGGGGGCGCCGCGTAGACCATCTGCCGCCGCGCGAACGCGGCATCGCTATGGTGTTCCAGAATTACGCCGTGTTTCCGCACCTGACGGTATTCGAGAATATCGCCTTCGGCCTGCGCATGAAGAAGCTGCCGCAGCAGGAGGTCGACGGGCGCGTCAACCGCACCGCCGAGCTCATGCATATCGAACAGCTTTTGAAGCGCTATTCGGGCCAGCTTTCCGGCGGTCAGCGCCAACGCGTGGCTGTGGCCCGGGCCCTGGCGATGGAGCCTGACGTGATCTTGATGGACGAGCCGCTGTCCAACCTAGACGCGCTGCTGCGGCTCGAAATGCGCGCCGAGCTCAAAGGTGTGCTCGCGGCGTCCAAGACCACCACCATCTACGTTACCCACGACCAGGTCGAGGCGATGAGCCTTGCCGACCGCATCGCCGTCATGCATCAGGGCCGTATCGTCCAGGCCGCCTCGCCGGTAGAGGTCTACCGCAATCCGGCGGCCCGCTTCGTCGGCTCCTTCATCGGCAACCCGCCGATGAATTTCATCCCGGCGACGAAGACGGCCGACGGCAGTTGGACCGTCGCCGGGCTGACGCTGCCCGGCCCCAAATCGGACAAGCAGACGATAGAATTCGCCATTCGCCCCGAGGATGTGGACGCCGGCAACGAAGGTATTAACGCCACCGTGCGCGTTGTCGAGCCGCTCGGACCGCACACGCTGGTCACCTGCGACGTCGAGGGCGGCCTGTTCCGCGCCATCCTCGAATCGAATGCCACGGTCGCCGTCGGCGATCACTTGCGGCTTTCGCCCAAACCCGATCGCATCCGCTGGTTCGATCCCGAAACCACCAACGCCCTTTGATCCCCTTCGATTCTGAAAGTACGAACGCCCCGATGATATCTCTTGCTGTCGACGAAACCATCGCCCGCGCCGTCGAGGTGCTCAGGGAAAATGACCAAGGCACCTACACCATACCGACCAAGGGCCTCTACCCGTTTCAGTGGAACTGGGATTCCTGCCTGACCGCGCTCGGCCTTGCCCACTATGACGAGGCGCGCGCCTGGACCGAGATCGACACGCTGTTCGCCCACCAATGGCCAGACGGCATGGTGCCGCACATCGTCTTCCATGTCTGGAGCGACGGCTATTTCCCCGGGCCGGAGGTCTGGCGAACCAATCGCCCGACTGCCACCTCCGGCATCACCCAGCCGGCGGTCGCCGGCTTTGCCGTGCGCCGCTTGTTCGACCAGGCCAAGGACAACACCCTGGCGGCCGAGCGCGCCCGCGCGCTGTTGCCGAAAATCGACGCCTGGCACCGCTGGTTCTACGAAAATCGCGACCCGGACGGCGAAGGGCTGGTCGCCATAATCCACCCATGGGAGTCCGGCCGCGACAACTCGATCGACTGGGACGAGGCGTTCGAGCGCGTGCCGACCGAAGGCGTCGAGCCCTACACCCGCCGCGACATCCTGCACGCCGATCCGGCGCATCGTCCAACCAAGGCACAGTATGACCGCTATGTCTGGCTGTTGCAGCATTTCCGCGGGCTTGGCTGGGATAATGCCCGGCTGCACGATGCCTCGCCATTCCAGGTCGTCGATCCCGGCTTCAACGCCATCCTGATCCGTTCCGCCGCCGACCTTGCCGATCTCGCCGAGGCACTTGGCGAAACCGAAATCGCAGAAGCCAATCGCGCCCGTGCCGAAAAGGGGCTTTCGGCAATGGAACGGCTGTGGAGCGACGCGCATGGCCAGTACATTTGTTTCGACCGAGTGGCCGGAAAGCATGTTGACAGCGCGTCGGTCGGCGGCATTCTGTCGGTATTTTCGGCCATCCCGGAAAGCCGGGCAGCGACCATCGCTGCAACGATCGAGCGCATCGCCGGCAAAACGCGTTACATCGTCCCGTCGCACGATCCTGAGGATGGGCGCTTCGACCCAAAGCGCTACTGGCGCGGCCCGGTCTGGCTGGTGGTCAACTACATGATCGCCGACGGCCTTGCCGCCGCCGGCCACAGCCAAATCGCACAACGCATCACGCAATCCAGTCTCGAGCTGATCGCCGAGAGCGGTTTTGCCGAATATTACGATCCCCTCAGCGGCGAGCCGCTCGGCGGCAATCGCTTCACCTGGACCGCGGCAATGGTGATCGAGTTCCTGAAGGGCAGAGCCTGAACGCTTCCGCCTAGGCCGCCGGCTACCAAAGCCCGTTCTGTCTGCCGAATAACAGTCGACCCCATTTGCGTCTGAGGCATGTCCTGGCCCATCAAAACAGGGCCAAGGCATGCCAATCTTCACCATGCCAGAGCTATAATAATTCTTCACAAACCGCTATCTATACTGCGTCGGGGCGGGGAGAAGCGCGGCTCGCGGCACTTGGCATTCCGGTCTTCGCCTGCACCCCGGATCTGTTTCCGGACATGATGGCGGCGGCACTGCGGCGGGAGGATATCGGCGCCTGGGCGGCGGGAGCCGACATCAAGCTCATTTGCGCCGAGGCTGAGGCGCCTGGGACGCGTGAGTGAGCGTTTTGCCTCGGTCCAGAATACTGGGCCGCCCGCAGGTAAGCGCTTGCGGTCAAAGGTTTGACAAATAGCCGGCCGCGCCTATGGTCGACCTGTTACAGGAGCGACGCATGGCGAAGACAACCGGCTGTATTCTTGGCGGGTTTTCCGCACATTTGCTGAACAGTAGAAATCAGCCACGGCCGCTTTCACAGCCCTCGCCCTTCCCTCTCCCGGCCGCGTCGATGCGCCCGGGCCGTTCATGTCCTTGAGCCACATGTCGCAGAAAATTACCGAGCTTCTGTCGCGGCTGGAAAAGCGGCTGGACAGGTCAGCGATTGTCTCGGCTGAGGAGGCCGGACCACGCTACCGGGAAGACCCCGACGGCAAGGACGGCGCGCCGCCGGCGATCGTCTTGCGTCCACGCACGACCGGCGAGGTGTCGGACATTCTGCGCCTGTGCAACGAGGTCGGGCAAAGGCTCGTCGTCCAGGGTGGCCGCACCGGTCTTGCGGGCGCGGCGCGCATCCAGCGCGGCGAAGCGGTGCTGTCGCTGGAGCGCATGACTTCCGTTGAGGCTATCGACCGCGAGGCGGCGACCATCATCGCCGAGGCCGGCGCGCCGCTGCAAGCGGTGCAGGAAGCCGCCGATGCGGCCGGCTTGCTGTTCGGCGTCGACATCGGAGCGCGCGGCACGGCCACCGTCGGCGGCAATGTCGCCACCAATGCCGGCGGCATCCGTGTGCTGCGCTACGGCATGTACCGGGCGCAGGTGCTTGGGCTGGAAGCGGTGCTTGCCGACGGCAGTATCCTGACCTCGCTCAAGGGTTTGGCGAAGGACAACTCCGGCTACGACCTCAGCCAATTGTTCATCGGCAGCGAAGGCACGCTCGGCGTGGTCACGCGCGCATGCCTGCGGCTGCATCCGAAGCCGGCCACCGAGATCAATGCCTTCTGCGCGCTTGCTTCGCTGGACGCGGCGATCACGTTGCTTGCGCTGCTCAGGCGGAAGCTCGGGCCCTTGCTATCGGCCTATGAGGTGAATTTCGCACCGCTCTATGGCGCCATGATCGCCGGCATGGAGGCGCCGGCGCCGCTGCCGGTCGGCTCGCCCGTCTATGTGCTTGCCGAGATACAGGGCAGCGAGCCCGACCGCGACCGCGAACGTTTTGCCGCGGTGCTGATGCAGGCGGTTGAAGATGGCGTGATCGACGACGTGGTCGTCTCGCAATCGCCGCGCGAATTCCGGGCGCTCTGGGCGGTGCGCGAGGAGGCCAACCGTTTCCTGTTTTCGATGGCAGGCCTGATCGGCGTCGATATCAGCATCCCACTGGCGAGAATGGCGACTTTCCTGGGCGAAACAGAAGCCGTCATCAGGGCCGTCGACCCTGGCGCCGACATCTACGTCTTCGGCCATCTCGGCGATGGCAATCTGCATTATCAGGTTCGCACCGGGGATCCGGCGGCCGCATACGACATCGTCTACCGGCGCGTGGCCGCGGCTGGCGGCGGCGTCTCGGCCGAGCATGGCATCGGCCTGGACAAGAAGGAATGGCTGCACCTTGTGCGCAGCGACGCCGAGATCGCGGCCATGCGGCGCCTGAAAGCAGCCTTCGACCCGAACAACATCCTCAATGCCGGGCGCATCTTCGACCTCGCGCCGGGCTGAAATCGAAGGTGCGTAGCGCTGGCCGGGCGCTGTCTCTATCTGGTCGCGCCCTTCAATTCCGCATGCGCAACCGCGATGCGGGCAGCAAGCGCGGCGTTGTTGCGGACCAGCGCGATGTTGGCCTTCAGGCTGCGGCCTTGCGAAAGCTCATTGATGCGTGCGAGCAGAAACGGCGTCAGTTCCTTGCGCCCGATGCCGCGCTTCTCGGCCTCAGCCACGGCCGCTGCGATCGTGCCGTCGATGAACGCCGGATCGAGCGCGTCCGCTTCGGGAATAGGGTTGGCGACGAGAATGCCGGTGCCGGATTCCATCTCGTCATGCAGCAGCATGGCTCGCGCGATCTCATCGGGCGTGTCGAGGCGATGATCGGCCTTGAGCCCGCTGGAGCGGGTGTAGAAAGCCGGAAAATCATCGCTCCCATAGGCGATCACCGGCACGCGCTGAGTTTCCAGATATTCCAGCGTCTTCGCAATATCGAGGATCGACTTAACTCCGGCGCAGACGACGGTCGTGCCGGTTTGGCCGAGTTCGGTCAGGTCGGCGGAGATATCGAAAGTGGCTTCGGCGCCGCGATGCACGCCGCCCACGCCCCCGGTCGCAAAAATGCCGATCCCGGCTAAAGCGGCGATCCGCATTGTCGCCGAGACGGTGGTTCCGGCCGAGCCGCCGCGCACCATGATGGCGGCGAGATCGCGCCCGGAAGCCTTGACCACGCCCTTTGCCGCTGCCAGCTCTTCCAGCTCACGGTCGTCGAGGCCAACCTTGATCTTGCCGGCGACCACTGCGATCGTGGCGGGCACGGCGCCGTTTTCACGCACCACGGTCTCGACACCACGGGCAGTTTCCAGATTGGCCGGATAGGGCATGCCGTGGGTGATGATCGTCGATTCCAATGCCACCACCGCGCGGCCTTCATCAAGCGCAGCAGCGACTTCATCGTTCAGGTGGACAAGGAAAGGTTTCATATCATCTCGCTTTCAGGCAGGAATGCGGTACATGCCGGCGGCAAGGAAGCGCGGCGACAGATCGGGATGGACGCTGGCTTCGCTCTCGGTGGTCAGTGTGGCAAGCAGCGCGCCGGTGCGCACGGCATGAGCGACCGGCTCACCCGAAAGCACCTTGTACAGTGTGCCGGCGATCATCGCGTCACCGGCGCCGGTGATATCGACGGGCTGCGCCGGGACGGAGTGCATGGTCGTCACACCGCTCTCAGTCGCAACGGCAAATCCATGCGCGCCCACGGTCACGATCACCTCGCCGGCGCCGGCCGCGCGCAGCGCTGCCGCTGCTTCCTCCGGCGTCAGCCGCCTGTCGGCATCCGTCATGCCGAGCATCGTATTGGCCTCGTCATGATTGGTGAACAGAAGATCGATGCCGGTCAGGTCCTTCGGCAGGCGCGCTGATTTCGGCGCCGATACCGTGTCGACGGCGAGCTTGAAGCGCGCACCCTGCTTGCGCGACATCAGTGCCGCGAGGGTCGCGGCCGGCAGATTGCAGTCGATGAACACCCATGTCGCCGAAGCCAGATGCGGCCAGAAGCGGTCGAGATAGGACGACGAAAACAGATCGAAGATCTCCATGTCGGCAATGCCGAGCACGAGGTCGTTGTTGCGGTCGAGGATGGCCGCGTATTCCGCCGTCGGCCGTTCCGTGGTGGTGATGATCTGGCTGACATCGGCGCCGAGGTCGCGCAGATGCCGGACCAGTGAGCGGCCGGTTTCATCGTCGCCGACGATCGAGACGAAGCTTATGTCGACGCCGAGGCGGGCAAGGTTTTCGGCGACGTTGCGGGCAACCCCGCCGAAGCTGCGATAGCCGTCGACCGGGTTCGACGTCTCGAAAATCAGATCCTTCTTGGCGTGGTATTTGCGGTCGAGCACCGCGCCGCCGACGCAGACCATGCGCTTGGACGTCGGCAAGACGTAACCACGGCCGAGAATGTATCCCTTGTTGACGAGTTGCACGATGTGGGCCGCAACCGTCGAGCGGGCGATGCCGAGCACCGTTGCTATGTCCTGCTGGCCGGCGAATGGGTTCGCGGCAATGAGGTCGAGAACCGCTTGTTCCTGTGCTCCAAGGTCGTCCATTGTCTCACCCGGCCGTCGAATTCGAGGCTGAATGTTGATATAACAACAGATGCTGTTGTCAACAGTTGTTTGGACCTGGGCATTTCCGGTCGGGTGCCCACATTTTGGTCAGGCCACTTGTGTCGACCTATCGGACGCGCTCGCGCTGAAGGCCCTACGGCGCGGGCATTTCTCCGAGAACAGGGAGCCTTAACGCGAGACTGCGAACACCACTAAGCCTTCAGCACCGAGACGGCCAATTCGCTGTTGTGGACGTATTCGTTGGCGTCAGGCTGCTTCTGCACGAGCAGGATGAACAGCAGGTCGGTCAGCGTCAGTTGTGCATCACGCGCAGTTATCGATGACGAGCGCGCGCGCTCTTCATCGGCGATCGTGTGGAGGCGAATGTCGGCAACCCGGCTCAGCGGATTGTCGCGAAGTCCGGTGACGGCGATCACGGTGGTGCCACGTTTGCGGGCAAGTTCAGCTATCCGCAGGGTTTCGATGCTCGCCCCGGAATAGGAGAGCGCGAACAGCACGTCACCTCTTCCAAGCGTCGAGACATTGGCCATCTGCACATGGCTGTCGCTGTCGTGCAGCACGTTGCGGCCGAGTTTCATCAGCTTGTAGGAAAAATCGCGCGCCACCAGCGAGGATGCGCCGACGCCGGCCAAATGAATGCGGCGCGCACCATTCAATGCTTCGAGGGCCTTGCCGATTTCCTGCTCGGTGTTGGCCGCGACGGTCTGCTGCATCGACAAAAGCTTGCTGCCGATCAGCTTGCGCAGGATGACCAGATAGCTGTCGCCGACCTCGATCGAACCGTGGATCATGCCGGCCGGCACGTGCCATTCCTGCGACTTGGCCTCGCTGACGGCGAGCTTAAGCTCCTGATAGCTGGAATAGCCGAGCTTCTGGCTGAACTTGACGACGCTCGACTGGCTGCGGCCGATCTCGGCGGCAAGCGCCGCCGTCGACAGGCGGAGCATCTGGTCGGGATTATCGACGATATACTGACCGATCTCGCGGTCGCCGGGCGCCATGACTTCGAGCTTGGCCTCGATCTTCTTCAGGACGGACATGCGTTCCCCCATTGCCTGTCATAGACAACGCCAAGCCAAGGAATAAATTATTCCGCCTCTGATTGACAGCCAAGAATGAACCATCAAATCTCGACTGGTGCGGTTGCGGCCCAGCCTTCGGGCATGTCGACGATTCGGACATGAAAAGATCGTAGACTCGCCGACAGCTCGGGATTAGGTCAGAGCCATGGACAAATTGCGGATCGTCGGCGGGCACAGGCTTGAGGGCGCGGTGACGATCTCCGGCGCCAAGAACGCGGCCTTGCCGCAAATAGCGGCGGCGTTGCTCAGCCCCTATCCGCTGCAGCTGACCAACCTGCCTGAGGTGACGGATATCGACAACATGCTTGGCGTCGTCGGCCTTCATGGGGCCGAAGTCACCAGATCGGCGCATGCCGCCACAATCGATACCAGTGCTGCCGCTTCCAGGGAGACAAGCTACGATACCGTCAGGCGCATGCGCGCGACGGTGCTGGTTCTCGGTCCACTGCTTGCCCGCTTCGGCCATGCCCGGGTCTCGCTGCCTGGCGGCTGCGCGATCGGCGCACGGCCGGTCGACATGCATGTCGCCGCACTTGCCGCACTTGGCGCCGATATCGCGATCGAAAACGGACTGATCGTCGCGTCTGCGCCGGGCGGACTGAAAGGCGCGCGCATCGTTTTGAGCTCGCCGTCGGTCGGCGCGACCGAAACGGCGATGATGGCGGCGACGACGGCAAACGGCGAGACCGAGATCCTCAACGCGGCCCGCGAGCCGGAGGTGGCCGATCTTGCCGCCTGCCTGAACGACATGGGCGCGCGGATCGAGGGCGCCGGCACGCACCGCATCCTGATCGGGGGCAGCACAGACTGGCGCGCCGCCACGCACGACATCATTCCGGACCGGATAGAGGCTGGCACCTATGCCGTCGCAGCGGCCGTCACCGGCGGTCAGCTCGAGCTGACCCACGCGCGGCTCGAGCACATGGCATCCGTCGTCCAGCTGCTCGAAGCAGCCGGTGTGAAAATATGGCCGGGCGACCGCGGGCTGATCGTATCGAGAGACGGGCCGCTCAAGGCGGTCGACGTGACGACGGAGCCCTATCCGGGCTTTCCGACCGATCTCCAGGCGCAGTTCATGGCGTTGATGTGCTGTGCCGAGGGCGCTTCGCTGTTGCGCGAGACGATCTTCGAGAACCGCTTCATGCATGTGCCTGAACTAATGCGGCTCGGCGCCAATATCAAGCTGCAAGGCACCATGGCGCTGGTGCGCGGAGGCGAGAAGCTGAAGGGCGCGCAAGTGATGGCGACCGACCTGCGCGCCTCCGTCTCGCTGGTGCTAGCAGCGCTGGTGTCGGAGGGCGAGACGACGATCAATCGCGTCTATCATCTCGACCGCGGGTACGAGCAGTTGGACCGCAAGCTCCGGCTGTGCGGCGCCCAGATCGAACGAATAAGGCAATGAGTGCCGGTCGGGCGTCTCCGCATTATTTCCTGGGCGTCGATGGCGGCGGAACCGGCTGCCGGGCGCGTATCGAAGACGAGGCAGGAACCGTGCTCGGGCAAGGCCTGTCGGGCCCGGCGACAACGCGACTCGGTATAGAGGTGGCCTGGGCCTCGATTGCCAAAGCCTTTGGCGCGGCGATCGAAGAGGGAGGGTTCACGGCGGCGGAAATCGCCAGGATCCGCGCGGGTATCGGTGTTGCCGGCATCGGCCGTAAGGGTGCGCTCGAGGCGTTTCATGGCATCGAACAACCCTTTGCGAGCATCGACTTCGTCAGCGACGGCGTCGCGGCTTGCCTTGGCGCGCATTCGGGTCAAGACGGCGCCATCGTCATAGCCGGGACCGGTTCGATCGGGCTCGGCTTTGTCGAAGGGCGCGACCTGCGCGTCGGCGGCTACGGTTTTCCGATTTCCGACGAGGGCAGCGGCGCCGATCTCGGACTGAAGGCAGTGCAGCTTGCCTTGCGAGCCCATGACGGTCGGCATGAGCGGACGGCGCTGCTGGCCGAGGTGATGCAGCGCTTCAAGGACGATCCGTTCGAGGCGGTGGCCTGGATGGACCGCGCCAGTGCGACGGACTATGCCGCCCTGGCGCCGATGGTGATCCGCCATGCCGATCAGGGCGATCCGGCCGGTCGGCGGATCGTGCAAGGCGCTGCCGAGCAGATCGACACCTTCGTGCGGGTGCTGTTCGAAAAAGGCGCGCCGCGGGTTACGCTGCTCGGAGGGTTGTCCAGCCCGCTTGAGCCATGGCTCGCTCCCGACGTCCGCCGACGGCTGAAGCCGGCCGACGGCGACGCGGTTTCGGGAGCCATAATCCTGGCCAGAAAATCCCTCTGCCGCCAGTGATGCCTTGCTCGCAAGGAATATAATATTCCTACTTTCCGTTGACACAGGGAATATCGAATTCTAAGAAGTTAATGAAACAGAACCGGCGCAGCCGGTACGGAGCCGACGGCCAGGTGCAGGCACTGGACGCCGCTTGCTGCGGGCATCACAGTCCTGCTCGCAGTCGCACTTGAAAGTAAGCGAAGTGGTCGAACAAGGGTTGATGTCGGAGCTGGAGCGGCTGGTTTCCGAGGACCGGAACCCGAAAACCATGGATATCGATCTGTTGCCGACCCTCGAGGTGCTGCGCAAGATCAATGACGAGGACAAAGGCGTTGCGGCAGCCGTCGAGAAGGTCATCCCCGACATTGCTGCGGCTGTGGACCGGATCGTGAGCGCGTTCCAGAACGGTGCACGCCTTGTCTATATGGGGGCTGGCACCAGCGGCCGGCTCGGCGTCCTCGACGCCTCGGAATGTCCGCCGACCTTTGGCGTACCCGAGGACATGGTGGTGGGCCTGATCGCCGGCGGCGTCGACGCGCTGGTGCACTCTGCGGAAGGCGCCGAGGACGATCCGAAACAGGGAATAAAGGCGCTGCAGGACATCAAGCTGACCGCCGACGACGTGGTGGTCGGCATCGCTGTCAGCGGACGCACACCTTATGTCATCGGCGGCCTGACCTATGCCAAGGAAGTGGGAGCCACCACCGTGGCGTTGTCCTGCAATCCTCGATCGACCATTGCCGGCATTGCCGATATTGGCATCTCTCCGGTGGTTGGCCCGGAGGTCCTCACCGGCTCGACCCGGCTGAAATCGGGAACCGCGCAAAAGCTGGTGCTCAATATGCTGTCCACCGCCAGCATGATCCGCATCGGCAAGAGCTATCAGAACCTGATGGTTGACCTCAATCCAAGCAACAAGAAGCTTGTAGCAAGGGCGGTCAGGATCGTGATGCAGACGACCGGCTGCGCGGCACAGCAGGCACGACAGGCACTCGACCAGACCGGCAATGATGTAAAACTGGCAATCCTGGTGACGATCACCGGCATGGGTGTCGAAGAAGCACGTAAGGCGCTTGCCAACGCGGGAGGTTTCCTGCGCAAGGCGATAGGCGAAAAGACGGTGTAAGACCGCATGGATACTGGGCCGATGTTCCGGGGCGTGTGTCCCTTTGAAGCGGTCCGGGGAACTGCAAGGCATCTGGTTTAACAATAATGGGAGAACGACAATGGTACGGCACATTGGCAAGAAACTGCTTTCCGGCATGACGCTCGCGGCAATGGTTGGCATCGCCGCGCTACCGGTGCAGGCGAGTGCGGCGACGCTGCATATGGCGTGGTCGCAGGACGCCACCGGTCTTGATCCGCACAAGCAGACGGCATTCTCCTCACTGCGGCTGCTGGAGCTGATCTACGAACCGCTGGTGCGGCTCGACGCAAACCTGCAAATCACGCCCGCGATTGCCGATTCATGGCAGTTCTCGCCGGACGGCAAGGAGCTGAGCTTCAAGCTCAATCCGAAAGCAAAATTCCAGAACGGCGCCGCCGTGACCTCGGCCGACGTCAAGGCATCGTTCGAGCGCATACTCGACGAGAAGACGGGTGCTGCGGCGCGCGCCAACTTTCTCTCGATCGCCAGCATCGACACGCCCGATCCAGCCACCGTCGTGTTCCACCTCTCGCAGCCGGACGTGCCGATCCTGACGGCGATGAGCGACGTCAATGCGGCGATCGTCCCGGCAAGCGAAATCGCGGCCGGCTCGATCGGCACGACAACGATCGGCTCGGGTCCGTTCAAGCTCGAAAAATGGGATCCGAATTCCAAGGAAGTGCTTGTCGCCAACAAGGACTGGGCAGGCGGCGCGACCGGCGTCGACGGCATCGATATCAGCGTGCTGCCGGACGAGACGGCAATCCTGGCGGCGATGCGCACCAAGCAGATCGATTTTGCCCTGCTCAACGATCCGCTTGTCGCCACGCTGGTGCCCAAGGAAGCCAGCCTGCAGTTGAACCGCGTGCCGGTGCTTGCCTATCACGTGCTGCAGCTCAATCCCTCCCGCAAGCCGATGACCGAACTCAAGGTGCGTCAGGCGATTTCCTGCGCCATCGACCGGCAGGAAGTGCTGGACACCGCCTCGCTCGGCGAAGGCAAGGTCACCGGCCCGCTGACCATCCCGGCACTGGCGACCGATCCGAAGCAGTTGTTCTGCTATAAGCGCGACATTGGGAAGGCCAAGCAGTTGATGGTCCAAGCCGGCTATGCCGACGGCTTTTCGGCGACCGTGATCGGCGCCACCGGCGAGCCGCCGACGGCAGCGGCGGAAGCCCAGGTGATCCAGTCGCAACTCGCAGAAATCGGCGTCAAGCTCGACATCAAGATGATGGAGCTCAACGTCTATGTCGACGCCTGGCTGAAGGGCGATTTCGACATGGCCGTCGCGCTGAACGGCGGCAGGGCCGATCCCTACACTATGTACAACCGCTACTGGACCAAGACGGGCAATCTGCAGAAGGTGGCGAACTATATCGACGACACGCTGGACAGTCTTATGCAGAAGGGCCGCACCGAGACCGACCCGGCAGCGCGCAAAGCGATCTTCGCCGACTTCGAGAAGCACATCACTGAGATGTCGCCCTGGATCTGGCTCTACACGTCCTACAGCTACACGGCACAGCAGAAGAATATCGCAGGATTCGAACCGGTGCCGACAGGTTCGCTGTTCAGCCTCGCCAAGGTGACGATCCAGTAGCTGCTTTGATGCCGGACGAGAGGATATTCTTCGCGTGAACTATCTGATGCGGCGACTGGCGACCTTCCCTCTCGTCCTGCTTGGCGTGTCCATCGTGGTGTTCCTGGCGATCAGGATGGTTCCGGGCGATTCGATCACGGCAATGCTGGGGACCGAAGCCGGCCTGCTGACGCCGCAGCAGCGCGATGCGCTTGCAGCTTATTTCGGCATCGACCAGCCCTGGTTCATCCAATACTGGCGCTGGCTGCTTGGTCTTTTCCAAGGTAATCTCGGCATTTCGTCCACCTATGGCAGGCCGGTGCTCGACGTCATCCTCGAGCGTTTCCCGCTAACGCTGGAACTCGCCTTGCTGTCGATGATCATCGCCCTGGTTGTCGGCATGCCGGCCGGGATTTTTGCCGCCACCCATAATGAAAAGCTATCCGACCTCGGCGTGCGCGTTGTCGCAATGATCGGGCAGTCGACGCCGAACTTCGTCCTTGCCCTGCTGATCATCTACACGCTGTCGGCGGGGTTTGGCGTTTTGCCGGCGATGGGCGAGTTTTCGCCGCTGTGGCAGGATCCGCTGCGCAATCTCGGCCAGCTGTTGCTGCCTGCGGTCACGCTTGGATTTGCCTTCGCGGCTTCGGTGACCCGCATATCGCGTTCGGCGATGCTCGATGTGCTCAGCGACGACTATGTCAGGACGGCGCGCAGCAAGGGCGTTTCGGCGCGCGGCGTCATCTGGCGGCATGCTTTGCCCAACGCGCTCATCCCGGTCGTGACGCTGAGCGGCATAGAGTTCGGCTACCTCCTGGGCGGAGCTGTCATCGTCGAGCAGATCTATGCGCTGCCCGGTCTCGGCCGCATGGTGCTGGATGCCATCCTGCAGCGCGACTACGCGCTGGTGCAGGGAAGCGTGCTATTCATCGCCTTCAACTTCATGATCGTCAATCTCCTCGTCGACCTCGCCTATGTCGCGCTCGACCCGCGTATCCGGCTAAGCGAGCACTGATGGCGACATTGCGGGCTATATTTGCGCATCCCAGCGGCCGGATCGGCGGTGCCATCGTTGCGCTTTATCTGCTGCTTGCCGTGCTTGGCATGCTGGGGCTGACGCCGCACAATCCGTTGACGCAGCACCGGGTCGAGCGACTGCATGCGCCTGACGGCATCTACTGGATGGGCACGGACCTGTTCGGCCGCGATGTCGCAAGTCGGCTGATGACCGGGATCGACCAGTCCTTCATCGTGGCCTTCTTTTCGGTCGCCTTTGCGACACTGGCCGGCACCGTGCTCGGGCTGGCGGCAGCCTGGTTCGGGCGCCGCTGGGACGGCATGGTGATGCGCATCATGGACGTTGTGCTGGCGTTCCCGGCGATCCTGCTGGCGCTGCTGATCGTCGCGGTTGCGGGACCGGGAACCTCGACCAGCGTCATTGCCATCGCCGTCGTCTACACACCGATCTTCACGCGCGTCGTGCGAGGTCCGGCTCTGTCGCTCAAGGCGCGCGAGTTCGTCGACGCGGCCCGCACGTTCGGCAGCAGTGCGGGCTATATCGTAACACGGCATCTGCTGCTCAATCTGGTGGCGCCACTGACGGTTCAGGTGACGCTGGCGCTGGCCTGGGCACTGCTGACCGAAGCCGGCTTAAGCTTCCTCGGGCTCGGCACGCAGCCGCCCGCCGCGTCGCTCGGCCTGATGCTGAGCGACAGCCGCAATCTGATGGAGACAGCTCCCTGGCTGATGATCTTCCCGGGCGTGGCGATCATGATCGGCATCCTCGGTTTCAACCTGCTCGGCGATGCGTTGCGCGATGTCCTCGACCCGAAGATGCGGAGATCGATCGCATGATCCCGCTGCTGTCCGTCAGCGGATTGCGCGTCGGCTTCGGTCGCAACCCGCAAGCCAATGAGGTCGTGCGCGGCGTCAGCTTCGATCTCGCCGACGGCGAAACGCTGGCCATCGTCGGCGAAAGCGGCTCGGGCAAGTCGGTCACGGCGCTGTCGATCAATCGCCTCGTCGATTATGGCGGCGGCCGCATCACCGGCGGGTCGATCAAGCTGAGGCGGGCCGACGGCAGCACCTTCGACCTGACAGCCGCAGCCGAGCCGCAATTGACGAAGATCCGCGGCGGCGAAATCGGCATGATCTTCCAGGAGCCGATGACCTCGCTCAATCCGGTGCTGACCATCGGCAGGCAGATCGAGGAATCGTTTCGCCTGCATCGCGGCCTGACCGGCCGGCGAGCGACGGCGGCGGCCAAGGACGCGCTCGACCGCGTGCGTATTCCCGACGCTGCACGGCGGCTGAAATACACGCCCAACCAGCTTTCGGGCGGCATGCTGCAGCGGGTGATGATCGCCATGGCGATTGCGTGCAACCCGCGCCTGCTCATTGCCGACGAGCCAACGACGGCGCTGGATGTTACGGTGCAGGCGCAGATCATGGCGCTGCTCGCCGAGTTGAAGCAGGAAACCGGGATGTCGATGATCTTCATCACCCACGACATCGGTCTGGTTGCAGGCATCGCCGACAAGGTGATGGTGATGCAAGGCGGAGAAGCTGTCGAGCAGGGCGCATTGAACCAGATATTGGACGATCCGCGGCATCCCTATACGCGGCATCTGCTTCATGCGGTGCCGCATTTCGCCGGCGGCAGTGCCGCACGCAAGGACGTGCAACGCGAAACGCAAAAAGCTGCCGAGCCGGCGCTGAAGGTCGATGGCCTCGTAGTGCGGTTTCCGGTCAAGGCTGGGTTTTTCAGCCGTACCAGCGGTGCCGTCCATGCCGTGGACGGTGTGGATTTCGAGCTAATGCCGGGCGAGACATTGGCGGTCGTCGGCGAGAGCGGTTCCGGAAAGTCCACCACCGCCCGCGCGATTCTGGGGCTGGTGCGCTCGACGCGCGGCACGATCTCGGCCAGCGCGCGCAAGCCCGTCACCGGGCAGAGCGCCCTTCCCATGCAGATGGTGTTCCAGAATCCCTATGGCTCGCTCAATCCCAGACTCACCATCCAAAGCATCCTCGCAGAGCCTGTGATCGCTACCGGCGGACGGATAACTGCTGAAACGCGGGCGAAAATGGCCGCGCTGCTGAAACGCGTCGGCCTTCCGGAAAACAGCCTGCAGCGCTATCCGCACGAATTCTCCGGCGGCCAGCGGCAACGCCTGTGCATCGCTCGCGCGCTGATGCTCAATCCTTCGGTTGTCGTCCTCGACGAAGCGGTTTCGGCGCTCGATGTGTCGGTGCAGGCCAGGGTGTTGGAGCTTTTGATCGAGCTGCAGCGTGAATTCGGGCTGGCCTATCTGTTCATCTCGCATGACATGGCTGTCGTCGAGCGGATCGCCCATCGCATCGCGGTCATCTATGCCGGCCAGATCGTCGAGATCGGCGATGCCAGATCGGTGCTCTCGGAGCCGAAGCACTCCTATACCAAACAGCTTATCGCGGCCGTTCCTACTATAGACCGGCGGCATGAACGTTTCGAGCTGGACACGCGCCAGGTCCCCTCGCTCGTGCGTCCGCTGGGGTTTGAGCCGGGGCCGGCCAATTGGCAGCAATTCGGGCCGGATCATAGGGCACGGGTGGAAGCGTGATGATTGTCGCTCGAAAGCATGCAGAGTCAGACGGACAGCCCCTCGCTGCCTTCCAAACGGAGGCGTAGTTGATCGACCATGATTTCTTCTCCCGCGCATTCGCCCCGCTCGAAGCGGCCGTGGCCGCATCGCGCATTCCGGGCTGCGTGCTCGGCATAGTTGACGGGGACGGCGAACGCATCGTCCGGGCAATCGGCTCAGCCCAAGTCGTGCCCAAGATACGGCCGATGCATGTCGGGACATGGTTCGACCTGGCCTCCCTGACCAAAGTCATCTTCACCACGTCGCGTATCCTGGCACTGGCGGAAGAAGGCGTCATCGACCTCGACGCGCCGCTGATTTCCGTCCTGTCCGACCTTCGCCAATATGACGAAAAAGCCTGGGAACGGAACGTAACGTTTCGCCAGTGTCTCGGCCATCAGACACCGTTTCCCGCCGTCGCGCCGATCTACACCTATGGCCACGATTCGGACCTGCTGCGCGCCTTCATCCTGCAGCGCGAATGGCAGGCTGGCGAGCCGGTCTATTCTGATATCAACTTCATCCTGCTCGGCTTCGTCCTAGAGCGCCTGTCTGGCAAGACCATTCGCGAGATGGATCCCGGTCCGGGCTTCGCGTTCTCCGCCGAACCAGATCAAGCGGCGGCGACCGAAGACTGCACATGGCGTCATCGCGTGCTCTGCGGCGAAGTCCACGACGACAATTGCTCGGCCTTGCAAGGTGCCGGTCACGCCGGCCTGTTCGGAACGGCGGCTTCGGTCCTCGACTTTGCGCAAGGGCTGCTGGACGGGACCGGCGCGTCGCAGCGTTCGATCGCGCTAATGCGCACGCCCTTGTCGGCAACCCGCACCCATGGCTGGGAGCGACCCTACGAAGGCTGGTCCGGCGGCCGGTTATGCAGCCCCGAAACCATCGGGCATACCGGCTTTACCGGTGTCGGGCTGTGGGTCGACTTCGACAAAGGCAGAGCCTGGACCTTGCTCACCAACCGGATCCATCCGACACGTCATTTCAACAGCGGGATCGTAGCGCTTCGCCAAGCGGTCGGCGATCTCGCCAACGGAGCCTGACAACCATGAATCCGAAAAATGGCGAACCCATGTGGGCCGTCGGCCTGATGACCGGCACCGTGCTGGACGGCAATATCGATGTCGCGCTGATCAAGACCGACGGCGAACGGATTGACGACTTCGGCATCTACACGCTTGCCCCCTACCCGCAGTCGATCCGGACCTTGCTGGAAGAGACGCTGCGGCAGGCAAGGAGCTGGAATTTCACAGGGCCGGAACCGGCAATCTTCGACGAGGCAGAGGAAGCGCTGACGCGCGCCCAGTCCGCGGCAGTCAAGGATCTGGTCGAAAGCCACGGGCTGACGATGGCCGATATAGGGGTCGTCGGCTTCCACGGCCAGACCGTGCTGCACCGTGCCCCGCAAGTGGACCGACTGGGCCAGACCCGCCAGCTTGGCGACGGCGAGCTGATGCATGCCATCCTTGGCACCAGGGTCGCCTATGACTTCCGCTCGGCCGACATGCGCGCCGGCGGCCAGGGCGCGCCGCTGTCGGCCGCCTATCACGCCGCGCTGCTGCGCGAAGCCGACGCCACCGGCGACACGGCGGTGCTCAATCTCGGCGGCGTCGCCAACATCACCTGGTGGGATGGCACGGACAATGTTGTTGCCTTCGACACCGGGCCCGCCAACGCACCGCTGAACGATTTCATCAAATCGAAGGGGCTCGGCGAAATGGACCGCGACGGCGCCCTTGCCCGCGCCGGCACGGTCGACGAAGCGCGGCTGGCCAAGCTCCTGCAGCATCCGTATTTGACCAAACCCTACCCGAAATCGCTGGACCGTTTCGATTTCGGCGCCTCAATGGCGGACGGAATGAACGCCGAGGACGGCGCAGCCCTGCTGACGGCCTTCACCGCGGCCGCCGTCGGCAAGGCGCTCGATCTTCTGCCGCGCCGGCCGAAGCGGCTGGTGGTCAGCGGTGGCGGTCGACACAACCCAACGATCATGGCCATGCTTGCCAGCCGCGCTGGCGTCGAAGCGGTTCCGGCCGAGGCGCTTGGCTGGAAGGGCGATGCGGTGGAGGCGGAGTGTTTTGCGTTCCTGGCAGTGCGCGTGCTCAGGGGCTTGCCGATCAGCTTCCCCAGTACGACCGGCGTGCCAAAGCCGATGTGCGGCGGACGCCTTGCCGGCTAGTCAGGCTTCAGCCTCTTCTGCAGGAAGATGCGGCTGCGGCCGACGGGAAAATCGGCAAGCACGCCGAAGGGCTGATAGCCCTGGCGCTCATAGGCCTTGGCGGCCTTGGGATTGAACGTGTCGATCCAGGCGCCGCGACAGTCGCGCGCGATCGCCTCCCTCTCGGCCGCCTCGAGCATCCTGCCGGCCATGCGGTGACCGCGCAGTTTTTCATTGACCCAGAGCCATTGCACATAGAGCCAGCCCCAGGCGGTGTATCCCGAGATGCCGGCGACAATAGCGCCGTGCTCATCGCGCACGAACACGGCCAATGCCTTCCTGCAGGAGGCGCCGACATCACTGTCGTTGAACGCCGCAAGCCGCTCTCCGAGAAAAGCCAGCTCGTGCGGCAAGGGGTCGGCGGTTGTCTCAAGCGTTGTATTGTCCATCCACCAAGCATCTATCGAAGGACGGGACCGAGACGCAAGCCTTGCTGTGCTATAGCTTCGGCGAACGCCACGCCGCTGCCGCAGCAGCGATTAGCATGAGCAAGGCTGCAACCACCGCCGATGCCGCAAAACCGAACGTGGAATAGAGCGGTCCGAACGCCGTGGTGCCGACGAACACCGCAAGATAGGTCACCGCGCTGTTCAAACCCATGATCGTGCCGCGGCGCGCAGGGTCGAGCGCCGACAGGCGCATCACCAGCACGTTCAGCCCGAAATGATTGGCAAGGCCCCAGACGGCTATCACCGCTATGGTCAGATGAAAACTACTGCTTGCCGCGGCAATCGCGACATAGACGACCGCGACGAGCAGGTAGGCAAACGGCATGACACGCCGCGCACCCAGGCGATCGATAACGCCGTCAAGGAGCGCCGCCGCGCCAAAGCCGACACCATAGGCGAGCGCGGCCAGCCCGTTCGCGCTGACCGGCCGTCCCAAGCCGTTGTGAAGGTGATCGCCAAGATAGCCGTAGATGCCGTAGAACGCGGTCATGAAGGCGGCGCAGGCGACCAGCAGCGGCACTATGCCCGGAACGGCCAACGCACCCAGCGGCGTCGGTGCCGGACCGCTCTTCCTGACATCGCTCAGCGACGTCAGCGCCAGGCTTGCCAATGCGAGTGCTGCGAGCACCGCGACCGCCGCGAAAACGGCGCGCCAATGCACCAGATCGGCAAGTACGGCCGACAGCGAAACGCCGGCGACCATGCTCAGCGTCCAGCCGGTCAGCACGACGCCTATGGTGCCGCTTTCACGACCGGGCGGCGCAATCGCGGCGGAGCTGGCATAGATTGCCGGCATGGCGACACCTGCAGCGATGCCGGCGAGAAGCTGGGCCGCGACCAGCGTCGTCACGGTCGGCGCAGCGGCGCTGGCGACGAGCGCTATCGCCAGCAGCAGCAACGCCCCTTGCAGCATGCGACGGGCGCCAAGCCGATCGATATAGCGCGCCAGGAACAAGGCGCTCGCCGACGTACCGAGCCCGAACGCGGCGGACGCGATCATAACCGCCGGCACGCTTGTGCCGAAGGACGCGGCCACCGCCGGTGCGATCGGACCGAGCACCAGCGAGTTCGAGCCGATCACGGCAATGCATCCGGTGAGGAGGTAAGCGAGGGCCGGGATAGGCGGCCTTGCTGTAAATGTTGCGACTTGATCAGTGTTCGACATATGGCAATAATGGCCGTATTAAATTCTGCATCAATCGGGAATTTTAATATGGATGAAGAAACAGATGGCATTCCGCAGAACAGGCCCGCCGCCCGCGATATCGATGCAACCGACCGAAAAATATTAGGCGTTCTGGTCGACGACGCCACGATCAGCTATGCCGAGCTCGGCGACCGCGTCGGCCTTTCACCGCCGGCAGCCCATGAACGCGTCAAGCGCCTCCGGCGCAGCGGCGCCATCCGCAACACCGCGGTCATCATCGATCCCAAGGCGGTGCACAAGCCGCTGCTTGCCTTCGTCCATATCGACACAAAGGGGTGGGGAAAGACGCCGGAGCTGATGGCAATCTCCGAACACCCCGAAGTCGAGGAGATCCATTCGGTGGCCGGCGACACATGCATGCTGATCAAGGTCCGCACCGAGGACACGCGGGCGCTCGAGGGCCTGCTGTCGCGCCTCTACGAAACACCCGGCGTCACCTCGACCCGAAGCTATGTGGTCCTGTCGACCTATCTCGAGCGGCCGGTGCAGCCGGGGATAACGACGGAATGGCCGACCCCCCGGCACATGGCCAAGCCGCTTTATTAGCTCAAACGGTCCTCACGCGTATCCAAAGTCGAACCGGAAACGTCTCAGGCAAGCATCCTGTGGTCATCCGTCGGGCCGGTTCGTTTGCGCCGGTTCTTGGATCCGACTGGATGCCTGTTGCGCAACCGGAGACACGCGATGAGAAAATTGATCGTGGGCAGCTTCATTTCGCTGGACGGCGGGCCAGGGCGCGGATCGCGCCATCGAGCGGCTGGTGATCCATCTGCCGCCCAAGGAGCGCGCCTGCGTCCTGCTCAAGGATGTCTTCGACTATTCGCTGGAAGAGATTGCCGATCTCGTCGGCTCGACCGTGGGTGGTGTCAAAGCTGCGTTGAACCGAGGCCGCTCTGGGCTGGTGCGGTGGTCGTTTCCAGGCCGGCCTGACCAGCAACAGGACATGCAAGTGTCCGGCATCAACCTCAATGGAATGGGATCGATGCCGGACAAGACATGGGCGGCTTACTGAAGCTTCGCCTGCAGGGCGTTGACGTCATCCGTCGTCATTTCGCCGTCGGTCGTCACCTTGCCGTCGACGATCTTCCAGAGGCGGAACGGGCCGGTGATGTCGCCGTATTTGTCGAAGGCGACCGGGCCGATGACGCCTTCGTAGCGGATCGGCTTGCCATCCTTGATCAGGCCGAGCGCCTTGGCGAACTCATCCTTGCCGGCATAGATCGGCGTGCCGGCCGGGTCGACCGCCTTGTACATCGCCTCCTTGATCTTGGCCGGATCCTCGGAGCCCGCAATGGCGATGGCCAGGCCGACGATGGCGCCGGCATCATACGACCGGTCGGCCGCCGGGTTCGACGGTTCGATGCCCGAAAATTCCTTATAGTTCTTGGTGAAATACTCGGTCGATGCGGTCGGGCTGGTGCCGGAGGAAGTGCCGTACGCATCCTTCAGATAATCCGCGCCAACGGATTCGATGAAGTCCGGGCTGTTCATGCCGTCATTGAGCAGGAATTTCTGGACACCGCCCTGCGAAATCCAAGTGCGGGCGATGGTTGCGCCGTCGACAGGCGTGCTGACGAGATAAAGCCCGTCGGGCTCGCCGGCCATCGCCGCCGTCACTTCCGAGGCATAGCTCGACTGCTTTTCATTGTAGGGCGTGTCGGAGACGATGGTGCCGCCGAGTGCCTTATAGGCGCGCGAAAATTCCGCCACCATGTTGACGCCGAAGTCGTTGTTGACGTGGATGACCGCCAGCTTCTTGAAGCCTTTGTCGATGGCATATTTGGCGGCGGCGACGCCCTGCAGCGCATCAGATGTGATGGTGCGGAAGAAGATGCCGTTGGTCTTGCCGTCGCGCCCGAGCGCCGTCAGCGTCGGCGACGAGGAAGCAGGCGACACCTGGACTATCTTGGCCGGAGCGGTGACCGAGGTCAGGATCGGGATCGACACCGAGGAGATGATGCCGCCGATGATCACTGGCACCTTCTTGACCTGCACGAGCTGCGTCGCGGCGTCGACCGCAATGTTGCCCTGGCTCTGGCTGTCGCGCGTGTCGGTTGCGAGATCGCAGCCGCGGACGCCACCCGCATCGTTGATGTCGCGGAAGGCCATCTCGACCGATTTGGCGCCGGCCTGGCCGTACTCGCCGGCCGGGCCTGTCAGTTCCATGACGAGGCCGACGGTGATCTTGCAATCGGCGGCTTGCGCTGCGCCGGCCGCTGTCAGCAGTGCGAGCGCGGTGGTGATCTGAAGTATGGTCTTTTTCATTGTTGTTCCCCTTTCGTTACACGACTCTCATTGATGTCTTGAGCCTGTTCAGCCTTCCGGCATCTGCAGCCAGGTTTCATGCAGATGTCGCCATTCGACGCCGTTGGGCGCCGATGAACTGGTGGTGAAAACGGCACTTGAGCGGCGGCGGCTATGTTTGCCGGCGCGCTGCTGCGCTTCGATGTAGCTGACGACGATCGTGTCGCCTTGTTGCCAGCCGGCCCGGATTTCCTCGATCGAGATGGTGAAATTGCCGTCACAAGTGGCGCGGCTTGCCCTGACATGGTCGAGCACCGCGTCACGATCGAGGACCTGGCCATCCGGCACAACCATGCGGAAGCCTTCGCCCATGACGCGTTCGAAGCGCCTGAAATCTGAATTGTCCGCACTCGCCGCATTGAACCAGTCGACGAAGAAGCGGTGGAGATCGACCACCTCGGCGCTGGCGCGGGAAAGCAAGGAGGGCTTTTCGTCCATGGCCGCGTTCATTTCCTGCCTGCATTCAAATTGTAATGCATGATCGAGCCGTGGCGGCCGTGACGGTCGCGTTCCAAAGTGTAGACGTCGCCCAGCGGCCCACGGCTTTGCGCGATCACGGCAGCGATCCTCGCCCAGTCGTCGGCATCGAGCGCGACGTCCATGATTCTGGCATTGGCAAGGGCGTGCGCCTGGTTGCGAGCGCCGACGATGACGGCCGCCACTTGCGGCTGCTCCAGCACCCAGGCGCTGGCGATGGTGGCGATATCGACGCCGTGGCGGTCGGCGACGGCCTTCAGTGTGCGAAGCAACTCCTGGAAAAGCTCCCAGCCACCAAAGTCGTCAATGATCAGCTTGTATTTGACCAGCGATCGGTTTTCGAGCGGCGTCTGCGGCTCGGCAGCGCCAAGCCATTTTTCGCTGAGGAAGCCGCCCGCCACCGAACCGTAGCAGAGGAAACTGACGCCGTGCCGGCTGGCGAGCGCTGCAAGGCTGTTGGCTGGCCGCTGGTCGAGCACCGAGTATTGCAATTGCTGGCTGACCAGCGGCACACCGGCGGCCAGGATCTCGGCCAACCGCGGCGTGTCGAAGTTCGTGGTGCCGATGTTGCGCACCTTGCCTTCCCCGCGGATTTCGTTGAGCCAGCCCATCGCTTCGACATAGCCGGGCAGCGCATAGTCCCACCAGTGGAACTGCACGAGATCGAGCCGCTCGGTCTTCAGCCGCCGCAGCGACTGCTCGACGATGCTGCTGATGTAGTCGCGGCTGATCGTGGAAAGCCGTTCGAGGTCAGGCACTAGCTTGGTGTGCACCTTCATCTTGGCGGCAGCATCAAGGCCACGCTCATTGGCAAGGCGCAGGCGTGCCGCGCCGATCAGCTCCTCGACACCGGTATAGATATCGGCGCAATCATAGGTCCTGATGCCGGCGTCGAAGGTGGCGATCAGGTCGGTTACCGCCTGTTGGCGGTCGATCGCGCCGTGCCCGCCGGCAAGCTGCCAGCCGCCGCGAATAACGCGCGAGATCGTATAGCCGGGGCTGAGCTCGAAAGCCTTGGCGGTCATCTCCGGTCATTCTCCTTCGGCAGCGGCACCGCCGTCGTTTCGGCATGGCTGAACCGCCGCTTGCCGGTCCTGACGATCCTCAGCCGGCTGGCACAATTGGGATCCGGACAAGCGATCTCGGCGTCCGACGTCATCCAGTCGTTCCTGTGGGTCGGGCGCTGCTTTGCGGCCAGAAGCGGCAACACTGCCGCAATGGAATAGATCGAGAAACCTTGCCCCGCTGGCATCGACAGCATCTCGCCCTTCAACTCGAAATAGTCGCCGGGCTTGGCGCCGCAATAGATCGGCTTGCCCTCGGGGATAACCGCCTCGACGCGAAGGTCGAAGAGCTCAAAACTGTCGTCGGTCTCAGCCATTCAGATCTCCACCCGGGTGAAGGTGATGTCGCAGGCACCGTTGCGGCGGATCCCGCCACAAGCAGCTGCGAATTTGTCGCGATCCTCAGGCACCACCTGCGCGACGACGCTTCCGGCAAGCCAGCCGATCGGGAACAGCAGGCGTGCACCCGCTCCGTAGAACAGGCCGACGTCAAAGATGGCATTCGGGTTGCCGCCCCACATGCGCGGCGGCACGTAGGACAACACGATGTCGCCCGGCTGCGGCGTCAGCGTTGCGTTCTCCGCCGGCAAGGGCCTGGCATAGGTTTGGCCCTCAAGTTCGGCTGATGGAACCGGGCAGGAGATTTCCGGCCCCGTCCACATAGCATGGATGCCGGAAACGACGCGCGGCTGCTCGAGATACGCCAGCAGGAAGGCGGCGTTGTCGGGCGCCTTTTCAGGCAACAGAAGCGCGGTCACGGAAAGCTTCGAGCGTGGCTCGGTGATGCTGATGCCAGGCGCCGTCATGCCCTCAATCCTTCCTTGCTTGTGGATTGGAGCTTGTCGCGCAGAAAGGCGAAGGGCCGGCTGATATCGGCCACCAGCGCCTCGCGCGCCGCTTGCGCATCCTGCCTCGCAAGCGCTGCGACGATGCTGCGGTGGTAGTGGGCCGTATCGACCTCGCCGGCGTCGGAGAAGGCGTAGATGGCAACGCGGATGCAAGGCCCGGATTGCAACCACAGGCTCTCGATCATCGGGATCAGCACGGCGGAACCGCAGCAACGGTAGATCTCGAAGTGGAAGCTCTGGTTGAGCGTGGCCTCGCGGTCGATATCCTTCTTGTGCTTCAGCGCCCGCATCTCGTCCCATTCGCCGAGCATGGCCTCGACCGAAGCAATCTGGCGCGCGTTCATGCGCGTGGCGGCCAGGGCGATCGCTTCGCCCTCGATCAGGGAGCGGGCGCGCAAGAGGTCGTCGATGCGCTCCAGCGTGATCGGCGGCACGCGCACCGAACGGTTGGGAAGCGCCTCCAGCGCCTTCTCGGTGATCAGCCGTCCGAGCGCCTCGCGCACCGGCATGGTGCTTGTGACCAGCGCGTCGGCGAGGCCGCGGATGGTTAGCACCTGGCTCGGCTCGAAAAGGCCGCCGATCAAGGCGCGGCGCAGCTCCGAATAGACGCGATCCTGCACGGTCTCGCGGCCGACCGGCGTAAGCTGGGCTGCGATCACCTCATTGTTCTTTTCGATGGCGGCCTTCTGCATGGGCAATCCCGGTCTTGGCCGTTTTCGGCTTGCGGAAGAAATTAAAGCCGAATAGCGTGATCAAAGCAAGTGTGATCACAAATCAAATCATAGGCGGCGAAGATCGCTTTCGGCCTGAGGGATTCATGGGCGACACGACGGAACGGCAGGAGGAGATCCGCACGCCGGTTCTGACGGCCAGGAACGTCGTCAAGCGCTTCGGCGGCCTCGTCGCGGTCAACAATGTCTCGTTTGACGTCCGGCCGGGTGAAATACTCGGCCTCATCGGCCCGAACGGCGCCGGCAAGACCACGATGTTCGACCTGCTCGCCGGCAGCATTCTGCCGACCAGCGGCGAAATCCTCCTCAATGGCGTATCGGTGTCGGGGGAAGCAGCCCATCGCCGCATCGGCCGCGGCCTTGGCCGCACGTTCCAGATCCCCCGGCCCTTGCCTAACCTGACGCTGATCGAAAACGTCATGCTGGCCGCGCAAGGACAGACTGGAGAAAAACTGCTCGCCAATTTCCTGACGCCCCGGCGAGTCGCTGCCGAAGAAAGGGCTGCCGAGACAAGAGCCGTCGAACTGCTCGAGCTCGTCACGATCGCTCACCTCGCGCACGAACCTGCGCGCGTGCTTTCAGGCGGCCAGCGCAAGCTGCTCGAGTTGGCCCGCGTGATGATGGCCGACCCGGCGATCATCCTGCTCGACGAGCCGGCGGCCGGGGTCAACGCAACCCTGCTCGAGATCATTATCGATCGCATCCGCGACATCAATGCGCGCGGCATCACCTTCCTGCTGATCGAGCACAATATCGAAATGGTGACGCGGCTTTGCCACCGCGTCCTGGTCATGGCAAGCGGCCAGCTTCTGTGCGAAGGCACCCCGGAGGAGGTGGCGCGCGACCCGCGCGTCATCGAGGCCTACCTCGGAGGCACGGCATGAGCCAAAAGGTACTCGATGTCCGCGATCTCGAAGCCGGCTACGAGCCTGGCGTTCCGATCGTGCGCGGCGCTTCGATCACCGTCGACCAGGGCGAGATCGTCGTCGTTCTCGGTCCCAACGGCGCCGGCAAGTCGAGCCTTATCAAGGCCATCGCCGGCCTTGTCCCGATCACCGGCGGCACGGTGCTGCTGGACGGCAAGGATATCACGGCGTCGCCCGCTCACATCATGGTCCGCCGTGGCCTTGCCTTCGTGCCACAGACAGAGAACATCTTCCCGCTGATGTCGGTCGAGGACAATCTCAGGGTCGCCTGCGGCATCCTGAGGCCGCGCGAGGTCCCAGCCCGCATCGAGGAAATGTATGCGGCCTTTCCCGATCTCGCCCGTCAGCGCAGAACGGCCGCGGGCAATCTGTCGGGTGGACAGCGGCAGATGCTGGCCGTCGCCCGGGCGTTGATCGTCCATCCCAAGGTGCTGGTGCTCGACGAGCCGTCGGCCGGCCTGTCGCCGAAATTCGTGGCGATGGTGTTCGAGATGCTGGCCGGCATCCGAAAGTCCGGCGTCACCATTCTGCTGGTCGAACAGAACGCCAAGGCAGCGCTTGCCATTGGAGACCGCGCCTATGTGCTGGTTGAGGGCAAGGAGCGGCACCAAGGCGTCGCCTCCGAGCTCTGGAGCGACCCGGTCGTGGCTGAACTCTATCTTGGCCAGCGCCGCCTCGATCTTGGACAAGGAAGCGCGGCATGAACCTGCAATTCGTCGTCGACGGACTGCTGGCAGGCTCGATGATCGGCCTCGGCGCCATCGGCGTGACACTCACCTATTCGATCCTGCGCTTCTCGAACTTCGCCCATGGCGACTTCATGGCCTGGGGCGCCTATGCGACGCTCGCCGTGGTTGGCGCCATTGGCGCGATTTTCGGCAAGATCGCGCCGATCGCGCCCCTCTCCTTCGGTTGGCCGCTGATCGTCGCGCTCATCATCGGCATGGCGGCCACCGGCCTGCTGGCGCTGGTGCTCGACATGGTGCTGTTCGCGCGGCTGCGGGCCAAGGGCCAGGCGATCATCGTGGTGATGGCCAGCTTCGGCGCCTCGATGGCGCTGAGAAGCCTGCTCGAATTCATCTTCACCTCGCGTCCGACCTATTTCAGCCGGGCGATCCAGATCGCCATGCCGATAGGTTTCGGCATCCGCATCACCCCGGACCAGATCGCGCTGCTGCTGCTGACCGCCGTGCTGGTGCTCGGCGTGCATCTCCTGATGACGCGGACCCAGACCGGCCGCTCGATGCAGGCATTGAGTCAGAACGCGGCACTTGCCCGCATCGTCGGCATCGACGTCGCCAGGGTGGTGCGCGTCACCTGGATCATCGGCGGCGCGCTGGCCTGCGTCGCCGGCGTCATGATCGGCATTCTCATCCAGATCCGCCCGTTCATGGGTTTCGAGATGCTGCTGCCGATGTTCGCGGCCGCCATCCTCGGCGGCATCGGCAGCGTGCCTGGCGCCGTTCTCGGCGGCCTGATCATCGGCATGGCCGAAGCGGCTGCCGTGCATTTGATCGGCGCCGAATGGCGGGCAGCCGTCTCGTTCATCATCCTGATAGCGGTGCTGTTCGTGCGGCCCATCGGCCTTTTCGGAGTGAGGGAACGCTGATGGATCTGCTCGGCTACGGCGCCTTCTTCCTGACCACCGCGCTGATCTTTTCGCTCATCACGCTCGGGCTCAATCTGCAATGGGGGCTGACCGGGCTTTTCAATGTCGGGGTCGCCGGCTTCGTTGCCATCGGCGCCTACACCTCGGCGCTGCTGACCACGCCCGACGATGCCGCGCGCCTGGGCGGCTTCGACCTGCCGATCCTTATCGGCTGGCTTGGCGCCATGCTATTGGGCGGCGTCACCGCCGCCATCACCGGCATTGCCACGCTACGCTTGAGATCGGACTATCTGGCGATCACTACTTTCGGCGTCGCCGTCGTCGTGCAACTGGTAGCGCTCGATGCCCAGAAGCTGACCGGCGGGCCGTTCGGCATCGGCTTTATTCCGCGTCCGTTCGGCGGCCTTGCCGAAACGCCGTTGCTGTTCAACCTTTCGAACCTTGCGATCGTCTCGGTGGTGACGCTGATCGTCTATCTCGCGCTGGAGCATCTGTCGCGCAGCCCGTGGGGGCGCGTGTTGAAGGCGCTTCGCGAGGATGAGCGGGCCGCGATATCCCTAGGCAAAAGCGCACGGTTCTACCGCGTCCAGGCCTTTGCCGTCGGTGGCGCCATCATGGCGCTTGCCGGTGCGCTGCAGGCGCATTTCACCGGCTTCATCGCCCCGGACAATTATTTGCCGGCACTGACTTTCCAGGTCTGGGTGATGCTGATCGTCGGTGGCTCGGGCAGCAACATCGGCGCCGTCATCGGCAGCATCCTGGTCTGGGCGATATGGGCCGGATCGGGAGCCTTGACCAGTATGTTGTTCTCGCCGGAACAGCAGGCCCGCGCCGCTTCGCTGCAGATCGTCGCCATCGGCGTGATGCTGTGCGTCATCCTTCTGGTCAGGCCGAACGGCCTGTTTGGCGACAGGCCGCGGCGTCCAAGGTTCGGCAAACGTCGACGCGTGGCCCCGAGCGAGAGCGGCTCATGAACGGCGTGACCGGGCCGCACGGCGTTTCCCTTTGGCATGCCGTCAGCCGCAGTCGCCGCGACCGGCCCACCCTCGAAGGCGCACTCGATGTCGATCTGGCAATTGTCGGCGGCGGTTTTTTAGGCCTTTCCACCGCGCTGCACAGTGCCGAGAAAGGCAACTCGGTTGCCGTCCTCGAGGCGGAAATCATCGCCTGGGGGGCAACCGGCAGGAATGCCGGCTTCGTCGTGCCGAATTTCGCGAAAAGAGACCCCGACAATATCATTGCCCAGCTCGGCCCCGAACGCGGTGAACGCCTTGTCGATTTCGCCGCCGGCAGCGCCGACCTCGTCTTCGACCTGATCAGGCGGCATGCCATCGAATGCGATTCTGTCCAGAGCGGCTGGATACAACCAGCCCATTCACCGGCCGCTTTGCAAAAGACCAGATCGCGCGCCGAACAATGGGCAAGGCGCGGAAGGCCGGCTGTTGCGCTGGACGGACAGGCGGTCGAAGAGCTGACCGGCGTTCGCGGTTATCTCGGCGGCTGGATCGACAGATCGGATGGCGTCCTCAATCCGGTCGAATATGCGCGCGGATTGGCCGACGCGGCGGAAAAGGCCGGAGCGCGCATCTTCGAGAATACGCGTGTCGCGTCGATCGATCACATAGGCGATGGTTGGGCTTTGAAGACGGCCTCCGGTTCGGTACGCGCAGGAAAGGTGCTGGTCGCCACCAACGCCTATGGCGGGCCGCTGGATCGGGCGCTGCGGCGAACCTATTTCCCGCTGAAAATCTTCCAGATCGCGACAGCGCCGCTGCCGCGCGAAATACGCACTCGCCTGCTTCCTGGCGGGCAAGGCGTCGGCGACACAAGACGCAATCTCTTCACCTTCCGCTTCGACGGCGGAAACAGGCTGATCACCGGCGGCATGCATGTTTTTGGCCCCGGTGCCGACACGCGGGTGCCGCGGGCGATCTGGCGGCGGCTTGCCAGATATCTCGATCTCCCGGACATCCCGCCGCTTGAATACAGCTGGTCGGGGATGGCTGCCGTCGAGCCCGACTTCCTGCCGCACCTCGTCGATCTCGGCCCCGGGCTGATCGCCGGCTTCGCGTGCAACGGACGCGGCATCGCCATGACCACTGCGATGGGCAAGGTGCTTGCGGATTGGGCTGATGGAACAAAGCCTCAGGATTTGCCGCTGCCGTTTGCGCCGCCGTCGCCGATCCCGTTCCATAGCCTGATGCGGCATGCACCAAACATGGTGCTCCCCTGGAGCATGCTGCGCGACCGGCTGGATGGCTGATCGACGTGCGTCTCTGGCCGCCGTCCTGATACCCGAACTGCTAGACTCGCCCACACCATGTTGTTAACGACAGCGGATGAAGCAGAACTATCTTTATCTCATCATCGGCGCTTTGGCCGTCGCCGTTATTGCGTTGGGGATTTACGTTTATGGCGAGGAGACTAGGCCGAAAGGCGTGGAACTTCGCATCGACCATTCCGGCATTTCAGTTCAGGAAAAATAGACCGCGTAGTCCTGTTGCCCGACTTTGCACTGGAAGCCGGCTTGTACCGCCTCACCCCAACTCCAACGTCGTTATCGCAAAAACTCCGGACTGCACGAGCTGCGGCGCCTTTCCCTTGTACATCCGAGCCGTCTCGAAGCCCGGTTGAAGGCCTGCGGACGACAGCAAGTCTGCAAATTGCCGGCTGGTTTCGGGAACGTCGAGATGGACGTTTCCGGGACCGGACATGTGCGCGAGCCCGGCGAAGAGATGGCTTGCCGCGTCCAGGCTGTCGGCAAAGAGCGGGCCGATCTTGCAGCCGTCCCGGCATTGGCGCGCGACGCCATATCCCGCAATGGCGCCGTGCTTGAGGATCGCAAGCGCCATGTGCGGCGGGCGCAGCCAGTGTTCCAGGAAGGATCGCCTCGGACCGGGAAAGAAGCGGCGGTCATAGTCCAGTATGTCCGGCACGAGTTCCGGCCCTATGGCGCGAACGTCGTTGCCGACGGCTGCCGGGACATTCGGTGACCCCATGAACCGGATCGTCCGGTAGGCCGGTGCAAAACCCATGCTGCGGTAGTTGGCCTGCTGTTCGACAACGCCGTCGAGGCCGATCGTACGCTTGCCGAGCCGCGCTATGCCGGCATCCCAGACCGCCTTGCCATGACCTTGGGCACGCCTGTCCGGCCGGCAGATGTAGAGGCCGATGAAGCCGAAACCATCGCCATAGGCGACGGCCGAAATGCCGGCCGCCATCTCGCCATCGATAAAGGCGCCGATGAAGCCCTGCGGGTCGGCTGCCTGAAACAGCGCGGCATCGTTAAGGCCGGGATTCCAGCCTTCCGCCGCCGCCCAATCGACAAGGGTTTGCACTTCTTCACGTGCGAGCGTTCGGATCGTTCGGGGCATTGCGATCACTCGGCGGCGCCAGGCGCGAAGGATTTCAACGCGCCATGATAAGACTTTGCCAACGGGCTTGCATAGGCGCCGCGCTTGGATGTCGTCAGGCCAAGGGCGATCAATGCCTCGGCCTGTTTCACGGCAGCGCCCACGCCGTCGATGACCGGAAGCCCGAATTCCCGCTGCAGCGCCGCCGCCAGATCGGCCATGCCGGCACAGCCGAGCACGATCGCCTCGGCGCGATCCTCGTCGATGGCGCGCGCAATCTCGCTGCGCAGCCTGAGCAGTGCGTCGGACGCCGGATCTTCGAGGGCAAGAACCGGGATGTCGGCGGCGCGCACGCGTGCCCGCCCCGCCATGCCATAGCGTTGCACCAGGCCTTCGACCGGCACGCGCGAACGTCCGGTGGTGGTGACGACGGTGAAGCGCTGGGCGATGAACGAGGCCGTGCTGAGCGATGCCTCGCAAATGCCGATGACCGGAATGTTGGCCATGGCGCGCGCGGCATCGAGGCCGGTGTCGTCGAAACAGGCAATGATCGCGGCTTGCGCGCCGGAGCGTTCGCCGGCGGCGATCTCGACCAGCAGGCCGGGCACGGCAAGTGCTTCATCGTAATAGCCTTCGATCGATACAGGTCCCATCGACGAGGTGACGGCAACGATCTTCGTCGATTGAGCAGCGACCGATCGGGCTGCCGCCGCGATAGTGTCGGTCATGCTGGCGGTGGTGTTTGGATTGACGACGAGGATCTGCACTGTCAGGCACGCTCGCGGCGGCGGCCGACATAGACGATTGCGCCGAGCGTCAGCAGGATCACCAGGAAGGAAAACACGGTCGTCACGGTGCCCAGCGCATAGAGCACCGGCGTCGTGACATTCGTCGTCATGCCGTAGATTTCGAGCGGCAAGGTGTTGAACGTGCCCGAGGTCATCAGCGTGCGGGCGAACTCGTCATATGACAGAGTGAAGCCGAACAGGCCGACGCCGATCAGGCTGGGCGCGATCATCGGCAGCACGACATGGGCAAAGGTCTGCCACGACGATGCTCCGAGATCGCGCGCGGCTTCCTCATAGGCTGGCGAGAACCGGTTGAAGACAGCAAACATAATCAGCACGCCGAAAGGCAAGGTCCAGGTCAGATGGGCGCCGAAAGCGGAGGTGTACCAGGCGGGGCGGAAGCCGATCTGCTGGAAGACGACGCCGATGCCGAGACTGATGATGATCGACGGCACGACCAGGCTGGCGACGGCCAGATAGAACAGTGCGGTTGCGCCGCGAAATTTCTGCCGGAAGGCCAGGCCGGCGAGCAGCGACACGGCGACAGTGACGACCATCACCATCAGGCCAAGGACGAGCGAGCGTTTGAAGCTGCCGCCGAAGTCGCCGACCGCCTGGCGCTCGAACAAATTGGCGAACCAGTGCAGCGACACGCCGTTCAGCGGAAATGTCAGACCGCCGTTCTCGCCCTGGAAAGAGAGGATCAGGATCGCCGAAAGCGGGCCGTAGAGGAACAACACGAAAAGACCGAAGAACGCCGCCAACACATAGAATTCGAGGGTGCGCTTGTCCTGGCTCATCGCCTCACAGCTCCTTGCGGATGTCGACGATGCGCAGGATGCCCGCGACCATCAGCAGCACCAGCACCAAGAGCACGACGGCGTTGGCGGCAGCTGCCGGATATTGCAGCAGCGACATCTGGTTCTTCATCATCAGCGCGACGGAGGCGCTCTGCCCGCCGGACATCACCTGCACCGTCGAGAAGTCGGCCATCACCAGGGTGACGACGAAAATGGTGCCGATCGCCATGCCGGGCTTGGCGAGCGGAATGACGACGTTCCACAGAACCTGCCAGCCGGAAGCACCGGCGTCGCGCGCGGCTTCTATCAACGACTTGTCGATGCGCATCAGCGTGTTGAAGATCGGCGTCACCATGAACAGCGTATAGAGATGCACCATGGCCAGCACCACGGCGAATTCGGAATAGAGCAGCCATTCGATCGGCTTCGGGATCAGCCCCATTTGCACCAGCGTCGAGTTGACCAGGCCATTGCGGCCAAGCACCGGAATCCACGAGATCATGCGGATGATGTTAGAGGTCAGGAACGGCACCGTGCAGACAAGGAACAGCACCATCTGCATGGCCGTGGTCCTGATATGGAAGGCAAGGAAATAGGCGACCCAGAAACCGATGAACAGCGTCAGCGCCCAGACGATGGCGGCGTATTTCAGCGTATTCAGGTAGGTTTTCCAGGTGACCCAGGAGCCGAGCGTGTCGGAATAATTGGTGGTCAGGAAATCCGGATACATCGCCGCGAAATCGTAATCCCAGAATGAGACCACGGCGATCATCAGAATTGGCAGCAGGAGGAACGCGCCGAGGATCAGCGCCAGCGGTGCCGCCTGGAGATAGGGTGCGACTCCGGCAAAGGAGCGCCTACGTCTGGCAGGCCTTGCAGACGTAACGTGCGTGGATTGTTCGAGCGCTACTGCCATCTATATCTCGGTCGAAGTCGGCGATGCGACTGAGGGGTGTGCCCTTCTCCCCCTGTGGGAGAAGGTGGCCGAGCGAAGCTCGATCGGATGAGGGGTGTTCCAGCTTGGCACCAACAGTGCTCCGTCCAGCACCCCTCAACCGTCTTGGCGCTGCGCGCCAATCTGCCTTCTCCCACAAGGGGAGAAGGCAGAGGGCATCAAGCAGCGATGAACTCGTTCCAGCGCTTCACCATGTAGCGGTCCTCGTCCATGACCGAGTTCCAGCAGGCGACCTTGCCCATGCGCTCTTCGAACGAGCCGCCGTCACGCACGGCGCCAGCCTTTTCCATGACCTTGCCGTCCGGCGACAGGATATCGCCCTTTGCCGGCTTGCCTTCGATCCAGTAGCCCCACTCGTCCTCGGACATGAACTTCTTGGCCGACACCATGTTGGCCGAGTAATAGCCCTGACGGTTGAGATAGCCGCCAACCCAGCCGGACGTGTACCAGTTGATGTATTCATAGGCGGCATCGAGTTCGGCGCCGGAGAGATGGGCTGCCAGGCCAAGCCCGCCACCCCAGGACCGGTAGCCTTCCTTGAGCGGCTGGAACCGGCACGCGATGCCCTTGGAGCGGACCGCGGCCACGGCCGGCGACCACATCGACTGGATTACGACTTCGCCTGAAGCCATCAGGTTGACGCTCTCGTCGAAGGATTTCCAGAAGGCGCGGAACTGGCCGGCTTGCTTGGCCTTGATCAGGAAGTCGATCGTCTTGTCGATCTCCTCCTTGGTCATGTTGCCCTTGTCGGCGTATTTGATGTTGCCCGTTGCCTCCATGATCATCGCCGCATCCATGATGCCGATCGACGGGATGTTGAGGATGGCGGTCTTGCCCTTGAAGGCCGGATCCATGATGTCGGCCCAGGTGGTGATATCGCGGCCGACGAGGTCGGGGCGGATGCCGAGCGTATCGGCATTGTAGATCGTCGGCACCATGGTGAACCAGTTGGTCGGCGCCTTGGCGAAGACCTTGCTGTCCTGCGCCTCGACGTAACCGACGGTATGCGGCGCGGTGCCCTGGGCAATGACGCTGTCCGGCGTCAGCTTGCCGGTTTTGAACAGCGGCACCAGCTCGTCGTAATATTTCAGCTTGCTGACATCCATCGGCTGCAGGACGCCTGTCGGGAACACCTTCTTGCAGATCCAGTATTCGATGTCGGCGATGTCGTAGCTGTCGGGCTGCGTCACAGCGCGCTGCGCGGCGGCGTCGGAATCGGTTGCTGTCATCTCCAGCGTGATGCCGAGGTCGGCCTTGCACTTGTCGGCGATGGCATTGAGGTTGGATACGCCGGTGCCGAACTGGCGCAGCGTGATGTTCGATTGCGCCCAGATGGTCGGAAAGCCTGATATGGCGCCGGAACCGGCGGCGAAACCGACGGCGGCGGCACCTGTCTTGAGCAGCGAACGTCGCGATATTCCAGTCTTCTTGTCGGTGGTGTTGGTCATGTTCAGTTCCCCTGTTTTGGTTGGTTATGCTGGATTTCAGGAATCGAGACGGCCAAGGACGATCGCGTCCTCGGCGTCCCAGGCGATCGGCACTGCGTCGCCGACGGCAACCGGCCTGGCGAAGAAGCTGGTGTCGTCGACGATCACCGTGAAATCCTCGATGCCGGCGCCATTGACTGAGAGCTTCACGGTCGAACCGCGGTACTCGACGTTTGCAATAATGCCGGTGAAGCCGAGCCCGGCTGCCGGCGGCTCGCCGATGCGCACGTGGTCGGTGCGAATGGCGATGTCGATGGGTTCCCCGGTCTCCCTGCCCTGCCCGCTGGCGGCGAGCGTGACGCCGCCGGGCACATCGAAAACGACCATGCCGTCGCGACTGCCGGCGACGCGCCCGGAGATGACATTGTGGTCGCCCATGAAACGAGCGACGAAGGCCGTGGCCGGCCGCTCGAACACCGTGCGAGGGTGCGCCGCCTGCTCGATACGGCCGTCGTTCATCACCACGATCAGGTCGGCCAGCGCCATCGCCTCTTCCTGGCTGTGGGTGACGTGGACGAAAGTGATGCCGAGCGACGTCTGCAGCTTCTTCAGTTCGGCTCGCATGCGGATCTTCAGGAAAGGATCGAGCGCCGAAAGCGGTTCGTCGAGCAACAGCGCCTCGGGATCGGTGATCAAGGCGCGCGCAAGGGCAACGCGCTGCTGCTGCCCGCCGGAAAGCTGCGCCGGGCGGCGGCTGGCATAGGCCTCCATCTGCATCAGCTTCAGCATGTCGAGCGCCTTGGCGCGGCGCTCCTCCTTGCCGACGCCTTTCATCTTCAGGCTGAAGGCGACGTTGTCGATCAGGTCGAGATGCGGAAACAGTGCGTAGGACTGGAACATCATGGCAGTGCCGCGCCTGGCCGGCGGCAGGTCGGTGACCACTGTGTTGCCGAGACGCACGTCCCCACTCGATATGCTCTCGTGCCCGGCGATCATGCGCAGCGTCGAGGTCTTGCCACAGCCGGACGGACCGAGCAGGCAGCAATAGGTTCCGGCAGGGATTTTCAGGCTGATGCCTTCGACGGCAGTCGTCGCGCCATAGACTTTCGAAACGGACACAATGTCGATTTCGGCGGCTTTGGACATCCAGCTTCCCCTTTGGTCGGATTAGCCAAAGCATCATGCGTGCCAGTTGCGCACCGCCGCACCAACTGACTGAATCCTCGAAGAAATCAGGGCCGCCTCTATGTAGCTGCCGATACGTCGGCCTTGTGCAATGCACAAATTATAGGCGATTGCCGCCGATCTCCGCAAAGATCGTATGCAATCTTTTTCATCTCTGTATTCACTTTGTCTCTCGTCCAAGCGATGCGATTCAGGGTAGAAGAAGGCAGGACCACTGCCATGAACATTGCCGACCAGACCTTCCCTGCTATCGAGGCCGCCAACGAGGATCGCGCGCAGGCGATCCGCGACCAGTTGCGCGACGCGATCGTCGATCGCCGGCTGGCGCCGGGAACAAAGCTTTCCGAAGGCGAAGTCGGCACGCTGTTCGATGTCAGCCGCACCGTGGCGCGTGCCGCACTGCAGATGCTTTCCTTCGAGGGATTGGTGCGCACCGAGCGCAATCGCGGCGCCTTCGTCGCCAATCCGTCGCCGGAGGAAGCGCGGCAGGTTTTTGCTTCGCGCCGGCTCATCGAACCAGGCATCGCGATCGCCGCCGCCGGACGGATGACGCCGGCGCATGTCGCCGCGTTCAAGGCCCAGCTCGACGAAGAAGGCCGTTTCATCGCCGAACGCGGACCGAACGCAAGGCGATCGGAGATCAAGGCGTCGGGGGATTTTCACCTGCTTCTGGCGTCGGTCGCGGGAAACGTCATCCTGCAGCGCTTCATGGAGGAATTGGTCGCTCGTTCATCGCTGGTGATCGCACTCTATGGCCGCTCGGGCATCTCGAGCTGCGGCCACAACGAACACACGCAGATCCTCGAGGCGCTGGAAAATGGCAATGCCGAACGCGCCAGCGCGCTGATGCTGCACCACATCGACCATATCGAGGCCGACCTCGATTTGCGCGTCAGGAGCGGCCCGGCACTCAGGCAGGCGCTCGAGTTCTGAAAATTTGCCGTTCGCGGCAACCTCGCCATGCCCATAATCACCTTTGCCCGACAAGCGCTTGCCTTGCGAAGCGCGCGCGGCCGCACGCCTTCCCCCAAAGCGCAAGATACGGCCGGCGGTTGAGGTGCCGTACACGATACGTAAGTGCACCCGCTCAATGATTGCGTCGAGATAAGCGTCACATGCTCGGGGCCGCATGTAGACGCATCGAGGTATCGAGCCGGGGATGTCGCAATGCGCAAGGGCCTTGCCGCGGTGCTTATGGATTTCGTCAGAGCTCGTCGGTCGCGGCGAAGCTGCGCCTCGCTGGACCTTTCGTTTGGCCGGATTATCTCCGGAATGACAGCGGTGTCTTTCATCTTGCTGCCGACGGTGGGCTTCACCAGCGATCACATCTCCGCCTGGCGCCTGGGCGCCCGTATCGTCGCCGTCGGGCTGCCGGGCGTGGCCGGCGTGCGCGAGGTGGGGCGTTTTCATAATGGCGGACCGATACCGGGAAATCCGGAATTCCTGCTGACCACGCGCGAAGGACGTGTGCTCGATCCGCTTAGGGTTCTGGTCGCGGTAGGCAGCAATTTCGGCGCGCCCCCACGCGATCTCGTATTCAAACCTGGCGCGATCCTGTCAATCGATCCGCGCGGCGACAAATCGGGCACGATCCTGGTTCCGCAGGATCTCACCGACCAAGATCTAGCCGACTATGGCGGAGCGAGCCCAGTCCAGCTCTACACGGCGCAGAGCGAGCCATTCCTCAACCGGCGCTACAATGGCCAGGCTCGAACGGCGCGGCTGGCGGCGGCATCCGGACCGCGCTACATCTCGATCAACAACGCCTTTGGAAGGCCCTGGATCGCCAACGCGCCGAACGGATTGGCCGGCGAAGGCAGCGTCACCGTCGTCGACCCCGACGGAGCCCCGCTCGACAATGCGCCAAGCCGCGAGGCCGGCGGCGTGTTCGCCGGCCGGTCTACCGATCGCGAACAAGCGCAGATCGCTCAACCCACTGGATGGCTGGCGAGCGGCTGGCTGGCCAACGGATGGCTGGCGAAGCGGCTGAACTACCGGGCAAGCGGCCAACTGACGCCCGGCGGGCTGCAGACCGGTGCGCTCGGAACGGCGTTTCTCGGCCCGTCACCGGACGGCAGCGGATTTGCCGTGTTCGGCGCGGTCACTGCGGACGGCAGCGTGGTCCAGATCCATGTCCAGGACGGTGTCGACGGCCTAGCCGGCCCTGGCACGGTGAGCATGGGCCGCAACAGCGGCGACGATCCCGGCGTCATCGGCATTGCCTTCAAGTGGAACCCGGACCGTGTTCTCTACATCGCCGACCCCGGCCGCGACCGGCTGGTGCTGCTGAAACTGCAAGACGACCGGCGGCATTTCACGGTCGCCGGGGCTGGCATGGTCTCGCTGCCGGAATTCGATCGTCCAGTCGACATTGCCGCCGCTGTCCCCGAGATCGCCAATCCGCACTTTTCGAGCCATACGACGCTTGCCGGGGGGTCGGACCTGTTCGTCGCCAATAGCGGCGACGGCTCGCTGCTGCGCATAAGCCAGGACGGCCGGCTTCTCGCCCGAGCGACGATCGACATCCCTGGCCTTGGGCCTCTCGGCGGCGATCGCCTGCGAGCCATCGCAATGTCGGCGGACGCGCAGCGGATCTGGATAACGATAGGCGGCGAGCTTCCCGGATTTCCCGGCCGCGACGGAGCGCTGCTCGAGGTTCCTGCTTTTGACGAGCACGGCGTGTCGGCGACGGCCCAGCAGACGCAAAATGCTGCCGCCAACCCCGATCTCGCCGCTCGCGGAAGGGAGCTGTTTCACACCGATTTCACGCCGCGGACCGGTCTTGGACCATTGTTCAATGCGACGTCCTGCCTGTCCTGTCATCCCGGCCCCGGCGGTGCGAGCGCGGATGAGAACCGTTTCGCGCGCAGGATAGCCCATATGGATCCGGGATCCGGGCGCACGGTCCCGATCGATCATCCCAACAGCCCGGTCGCCCGGCGCTACATGCTGCGCGATGGTGCCGGCATCGCGGCTGAACCGGCTGCACTGCCGCAGCAGGCCAATGTCATCTCGCTGCGCATGCCGCCCAGCCTCTACGGCGTCGCTGGCATAGACGACATACCCGACAGCGTCATCGAGGCGCAGGCAGTCAGCAAAGGCGACGGGATCAAGGGCCGCCCGCACTATGTCCTCGATGCCAACGGCGCGACGCGCGTCGGCCGCTATGGCTGGAAGGCCGACATTGCGGTCCTCGAAGAGATGGTCGCCGACGCTTTCACCAGGGAGCTCGGCATCACCAGCGTCGTCTCCGGCCACAGCGGGACGGACACGCAACCCGTCGAACAAGGGTCCGGAGAGATCGAGGCGGTGGCTGCCTATCTGCGAACGCTCACCCCGGCCGAGGAGGCCAGGCGATGAGCATCGCCCTGACGTTTTCGCATGCGCCGGAACAAGCGCACTCGATCTTGCCCGGTATAGCCGTGGCGGCCGCGCTCGCCCTTGCGGGCGGCTGGATTGCCGGCGGATTGGGCGAGCCGCTGTCGCGCAATCCGGTCCTCGTCGCCATGCTCTTCGGGCTGCTGATCGGCAACAGCTTTGCCTGCCCCGACGTCCTGCGCCCGGGGCTCGACTTCACCAAGCGCTACCTGTTGCGCCTGGCGGTCGTCCTTGTCGGCTTCCGCATCACGACGCGACTGTTCCTCGATCTCGGGCTGATGCCGCTCGCGGTGGCGGCCATCGAACTGATCCTGGTCGCGGCTTTGCTCTACGCCATCGCACGTAGGCTGTTCAGGCTGGAGGCCGAGATCGCGTTGCTGGTCGCGGTCGGAAGCGCCGTCTGCGGCGCAGCCGCCATTCTCTCAGTGGCTGCGCTGATGCGCGCACGCGACCAGAGCGCGGGGGTTGCGATCGCCCTGATCACGCTCAGCGGCACCGCGGCGCTGCTCGTCTATCCCGTGATGTTCCTGGGCGGCTGGCTGCCGCATCTCGACGACCGGCTCTACGGCGTGTTCGTCGGCGCGAGCATCTTCGAACTGGCGCAGGTCTACGGCGCCTCCTTCGCAGTCTCGGACGGGGCGCTGAACACCGCTACCCTCGTCAAGCTCAGCAAGGTGCTGATGCTCATCCCGCTTCTGCTGGCCATCGGCACGTTCTTTCGCGGCCGCAAGAGCGCGCCCGGAGCAACGCCGATCCCGTTCCCGTGGTTCATCGTCGCCTTCATCGGCGTGGTGATGCTCAATTCGCAAATCACGCTCGATCCGCAATTGCGCCGCGGCATTCTCGACGTCGACCAGTTCCTGTTCCTGATGGTGATGGTCGCGCTCGGGATCACCACACGCATCGGCCGTCTCGGCGAAGCCGGCGGTGCGTGGCGCCTGATCGGCCTCGGCTCCAGCGGAGTGCTTTTGTCGGCAACCCTGGCCTCTGGCGCACTGATCCCGTTCTCGGCCGGCTTCCTGGCCTCGCCGTCGGTCTCGAGCGAAAGCGCAATGCTGGCCAGCGATGGCGGAAGGCTCTTCGCTTCGGTCGGCTGCGCCAAATGCCATGTGCCGGCGCTGGCGGGCACAAAAGGCGAAGTCAGGCTCTACTCGGACCTTTTACTGCACGACATGGGATCGGCGCTCGACGACAAGATCATCCAGGGCAACGCCATCGGCGCCGAATGGCGGACAACGCCGCTGGTCGGCATCCGCCTGCGCCAGCGCTTCCTGCATGACGGCCGCGCGACCACACTGCGCGATGCAGTGTTCGCGCATGGCGGCACGGCGCAGATCGTCCGCGACCGCTTCTTCGGCCTGGACGAGGCCGACCGCCAGGCGGTCCTCGATTTCGTGAGCAGACTATGAACCGGCCGCGTCACGCCAAAACCGGACCGAATCGCCATGCATGAAGGCATCATCGCGGAGCTGAACCATCTCGACGGACCCGAGCTGCTGGCGCCACTCGTCACCGACTTGTTCCGCGGAAAGGTAGCGCTCGTCTCCTCATTTGGCGCGGAATCTGCGGTGTTGCTGCACATGGCCGCATCGATCGACAGGTCGCTCCCCATCGCCACGCTCGATACCGGAAAGCTGTTTGCGGAAACGGTCGCCTATCGTACGCAATTGACGGCCTTGCTCGGCCTCACCGACGTGCGCATCGTCACGCCCCGGGCAAACGTCCTGCGGGTGCTCGACGGCTCTGGATCGCTGCACCGCAGCGATCCGGACCGGTGCTGCCACATCCGCAAGGTGCTGCCGCTCGAGAAGGCCCTGAGCGGTTTCAAGGCCTGGATTTCCGGCCGCAAGCGCTATCATGGCGGAGTTCGCACGGATGTTGCGACGCTGGAAGAAACTGACGGACGCCTGAAGATCGAGCCACTCGCCCGCTTCACCCGGCAGCAGATCGAGGTCTATCTCGACCATCATCGCCTCCCCCGGCATCCGCTCATCGAAAAAGGCTATTTCTCGATCGGTTGTGCGCCCTGCACCGTCGCGTGCGGCAGTGCGGACAATCCGCGCGCGGGCCGCTGGAGCGGATTGTCGAAAACAGAGTGCGGGATCCACCGGTCGCCCATCCCCTCGCACAATCCGGTCCCGTCCGCTTCCCGATTTCCGGTTGCGTAAGGCACCGAAGACCCGGGCGCCCAACAAGCCTTGAAAACTAGGCACGCTTGCGAAAACTGGGAGATCAATCGCCGGGAAACTAGGTGACCGTACCGATGTGCGCGGATGCCACTGCGCACAGGATGAGCTCGTGCGTTTGGAAAGGACTGCCAGGCAGCCCATGAGCTTGCCAATCGGAGGGAATAGCCATGATCAGGTCTTCTACCGGATTTGGAGCCGACGGTCGAAGACCGAGTGCGAGGTTCGCCCGCCGTCCATTGCCCAGTTTCAGGTTGCGCAACCATCGAGATCCGCCCTCCCGGGATCAGCCAGTGCCGCTTCATCTACGAAGCCCCCACGAATTGTCGCATGACTGCGCCAGGCTAACGTCAATCGGATCGGCGGGACGGTCATGGCAGCACGACCGTCGCTCGATGATTGGTCGAGCGGGAGCCCCCATGGCCGCCTTAGATGCCTTTGAAGCCGATGCGACGCAACCGCTCTCGGGCACAGGCCGGATCGCCAAGCTGGCGGCCCCGCGCAGCGCCAGGATATTGAGGCGGAACCGCGTTCTCGAAGCGATCGATCGGGTGTCGCGGTCGAGCGTATGCTGGGTGGCGGCACCGGCCGGCTACGGCAAGACGACCGCGGTCATCGATTATCTCGAAAGCGTCGAGGCGCCGCACATATGGTACCGTGTCGATGAGGGCGACCAGGATATAGCGCGGTTCTTTCAATATCTGGCGCAGTCGCTGGACTCAGTCTCGGCTGGAGACATGCCGGTCTTCGGCGTCGAGTATGCCGAGCAGCCGAAGGAGTTCGCCAGGCGCTTTTCCAGAGCCTATTTCGCTCGGCTAAAGCCCGGCACAATTCTGGTGCTCGATGATTTGCACGACGCCGATACCGCAGAATTTCGGGCGGTGCTTTCCGAGATGTTCCGTGAACTTCCTGACACCGTCCGCTGCATCTGTGTCTCACGCACGCTGCCCCAGGAGGAATTGGGCGACCTCATTCTCAAGGGCAAAATGGCTGTCATCGACCGCCACGCGCTCGAATTCTCGACCGCGGAAGCGCGCGATCTCGTCCACCTGCGTTCGAGGGACGCCGCTCGGGTCGATGTCGAGGCGGCGCGCGGTTGGGCGGTCGGGCTCGTCCTGCTCGCGGACCAAGGCACCAAAGCCGGACTGGACGGCACAACGGAGACGGTCCCCGGCGGGCAGAACGTGCTGCCCGACGTTCTCGGTCGTCATTTCTTCCTTTCCCTTCCCTCCGTCGACCAGGACATGCTGCTGAAACTCAATCTGCTGCCCGAAATCAGCGCCGGGTTGGCTGACGAGATGATCGGGTCGGGCGAAGCAGGAAAGCTGCTCGACAGGCTTTACAGGCGACAGTTTCTGGTCACGCGCTCGGAAAACAACCGCGATATCTTTCACCTTCATGACCTCTTGCGCGACTTCCTCGAGCGTCGTTTCGCACAGCAAATTGCCAGGGAAGAGCAGCAATCGCTCCGGCGAAAGGCGGCGAAGGTCCTTGCGGGGGCGGGCCGTCATGACGAAGCCATACGCCTCGCCTTACAGGCCGACGACTGGGACCAAGCGAGCGACCTGCTGCTGAGCCGCGCAGAGGACTTGCTGGCGCAAGGGAGCCGCGCGACCTTCATCGAGTGGTGCGGCCGATTGCCGGAAACCATCATGAATGGCTGGCATTTCTATTGGCTGGGCGTGGCCCACATGCCCGACGACGCTGCGGCGGAGCGTTGGCTGTCCAAGGCGTGGCAAGCCTTTGGCGAGGCCGACGATCTGCGCGGCCTGTGCCTCACTGTGTCGCGGGCGGTGTTGGTCAAGACTGCCAGCTGGCGCACGTACGAAGGTCTGTCCATGTGGACGCGACGGGCGTTCGAGCTGATCGAACGCGGGCTTCCGGAACTACCTTCCGAGGAAGCGATGCTGGTACGCATTGGCATGATGCGGGCGCTGAACTTCGGCGACGACTGCTATCGCAGCAGCCCCGCCGGACAAGCACTCGAAACCGAACTCCTGGAGCGGTTGACCCGGAATCCCGAGCACGATCCGAGCGGATTGCGGCTGCTTGCCAGCGAAACGCTGATCGATCTTTCGGTATCGACCATGCGCGCCGATCTGTTCGCCAAGGCCGTCGACAGCGTCGTTGACGATTTGAGTGACAAGAGCGTGCTGCCTTGGATTCTCGGCATGTGGCTGGTCGCCTTTGGTGCGGAAAGTGGACGTTATTTTCCCTATAAGAGAAGGGATTTTCCCTATCCGTCGGCCGAAGCGGCGTTGCGGGCGGCGATCGCAATTGGCGAGCGCGAATCGCTGAGGGGCGTGGAGTTCGGGGGGCTCTATCATTTGCAAATGCAGATGAAGGTCCGCAACGATTTTGCCGAGTTCCACCAAGTGGTCGAGCGTTTGGCCGAGATCGCCGACAGCCGTTTCACCACGCAGGTCGCCGTCGTCGCCGATTGCCACGCCGCGCTCCATGCCAGGCAAGGCGATTTCACGGCCGCTTACCAGGATTGCGAGCGCTTCATGACTGCCATCGAGGCGGCCAACGAGCCGATGATCGAGCGCTGGCCGCACTACATCACGCAGTTCCAGGTGCTGCTGGCGGACAGGAAGCCGCGCGAAGCCGCCGTGCTTCTCAGCGATCTGCTGCCGCGGCTGGACGGCGGCGCCCACAAGCGAACCGAGATATGCATTCTGGCAGCGGCCGCATTGGAGAACCTGTGGAGCGACGATCCGCACTATGGCGACCGGCTGCAGGCCTTCCTGGAAGCGCTGCGCGACATCAGCTGGCCAATGGTGCTGCTCAATGTCCCGGAATTGCTCGCCGAACTGCTTGGCGATGCGCTTGAGCGCGGCATCGAGCCCGAGTTCTGCCGGTCGTTGATCCGCGAACGCCGGCTCGAGCCGCCGCCCCGGCGGCCCGCCGCCTGGCCCTGGCCGCTCAGGGTCCACGTCCTCGGAGGCTTTCGGCTCGAACTCGATGCAAACCCTCTCGCGCTCGGCGCGAAGCCGCCGACGAAGGCCCTCGACATCCTGCGAGTGCTGGCGATCTCAAAGGAAAATACCTGCTCGCAGGAGACCATTCAGGACTGGCTGTGGCCCAACCTCGACGGCGACCAGGCGCGGGCGGCGTGCGACCAGGCGCTTCATCGGCTGCGCAAGCTGTTGGGACGGACCGACCTCATCGTCCAGCGCGAAGGCAAGCTTCGCCTTGCATCGGACAAGGTCTGGGTCGACCTCGCCGACTGGGAAGCACGGCTCAAGACTGTCGCAAAGGTCAATGCGGAGGGATTGCGGCCAGACGCGGAGGCGCTCTTCCATGCATTCCCGGGTCCGTTGTTGTTGCACGAGCGAACCGCTTCCTGGTCGCTCCCGGCTTGCGAGCGCGTGCGTCGCGAACTGATCGATCTTGGGCTGCGGCTCGGCCAGCGGCTGGAGGCGGCCGACCAAGCCGACAAAGCACGGGCGATATATCTAGCGGTATTGGACTTCTATCCAGATGCCGGACCGATCTGCAAAGCGCTGATAAAGGAGCAACTGTGCCGCAATGATTTCGAAGGCGCAGTTGACGAATATGGGCGCTGCGAGCGCGCATTGCGTGCTGCCGGTGACGTAGCGGCCGCAGACATACGCGCGCTGGTGGCTCCCTATCTCGCGCGACGGGCGTCCCGATCCTCGTATTGAAACGACACGTTCTTATGGCCATGGTACTGGCGGAATTTTCACCCGCCAGCGCTCAACGCACGATCCTCACGCACATCGGCGTGCCAATATCGATGGATCGGCCGGTGTCGGTCAGCCGGCCGGTTGCGGCATCACGGGCGAAAATCGAGATGCGGTCGGCATTCTGGTTGGCCGAGAACAGATGGCCGCCCGAGGGCGTCAGTGCCAGATTGCGCGGCGTGGCACCGCCGCAAGGCGTATAGTCGACAAGAGCAATCCTGCCGGTTTGCTGGTCGACCGAAAACACGACGATGCTGTCATGACCGCGGTTGGAGCCGTAGAGAAAGCGGCCGTCAGGCGAGATCTGGACGTCGGCACAGTGATTGCCGTCGCGCGCCTCGGGCGGCACGGCCGGCTTGCTGTCGATCACCGTAAGCTTGCCTGATGCTTCGTCCAGCGCCAGCGAGACAACCGTCGAATCCAGCTCGTTCATGACGAACACGAAGCGACCGCCCGGATGCAGTGCGAGATGGCGCGGACCCGCGCCTGGCGCAAGCGCCGACTCGGCGAGTTTCGTCAGGCTGCCGTCGCGCCCGATGCGATAGGACACCAGCCGGTCGATGCCGAGGTCAGCGACGATCGCCATGCCGCCGGCAACCGTCTCGGTTACGCTATGGGCATGCGGCCGCTCCTGGCGGGCAGGATCTGGTCCGGTCCCGCTATGGGCAACGCTCGACAACGGCGCTGTCAGGCCGCCATTCTCACCCAACCCATAGACCACGACCGAGCGATCGGGGCCGCCCTCGCCCATGCCGTAATTGGCGACCAGCAGCTTGGTCCGGTCGCGCGTGATGGTGTTGTGCGCCGTGATGCTGCCCAGCGTCGGCTGCTTGTTGATGTAGGACAGCGTGGCGGTCTGCCTGTCGAAACGGTAGGCCGAGACCACCCCTTCGCGCCAGGTGAACACTTCTGAGTTGGCATAGACGTGGGAGCCGTCCGGCGTCACCGACAGGAAGGTGGGATTGTCGATGTCTCCCGTCTCGGCCAGTTTCTTCGTCTGCAGCGTCCCTTCGTCGAAACTGTAGACACCCAGCCCGATGCCGCGCGCGCCCTGAAAATACGGGGCGTCGCGATTGAGGCTGCCGACGAAAATCAGACAGGCATTCTGCATCACTTCCTCCCTTGTTCCGCCGGCATTGGCCCAACGGAGCAGGCAAAATTTCGCCGAGACTCGCTTGCAACGCAACCCCATATGTGAAAATACTATTCACAAAAGAAGATTGACGGGAGGATCGATCATGCATTTCGCTGGTCTGCGGCGCGCCCTGATGGACGATTCCCGCTCCCAGAGGAAGTTGTCATGAGCAGTTTCGCGCCAACCGTGGGCGTGGCATCGACACACCCCGCCAACATGCCTAGGGATCACGCCGACCTTCCCGTCTGGAACGCGGAGAACTGGTTCTACGAAGACTGGCCGGTCGGCCAGAAGATCCGCTCGCTGCGCCGGACCATTGCCGAGGGCGACAGCCATCTGTTCAACACGCTGGTGCTCGACATCCATCCATACGTGCAGGACCAGATGTTCGCCGAGACGCAAGGCATTTTCGGCAAGCGGCTGGTGGCAGGGGCCTTCGTGTTCTCGGCCGGGCTCGGTCTCGTCGCCACCAATTGCGTCAACGCCTTTTCGTATGGCTACGACAAATTGCGCTTCATCAAGCCGGTGTTCATAGGCGACACGATCTATTCAATCCGCTCCAACCTCGACAAGAAGCCAAAATACAAGGAAATGGGGCTGATCCGCGCCAGCTATGAAGTCTTCAAGGGTGAAGGCGAGCTCGTGCTTTATTGCGAGCACCTGCAGACGGTGAAGTACCGCAATCCGGCCGATTTCGCCGGTAAGACGGAGAAATAGGCAATGGCTGCCATTGCCGAACTGCCGCTGACCGGGCTCATCGTTGTCGATATGAGCCAGTTCTTGTCCGGGCCTTACTGCTCGCTGCGGCTGCTCGACCTCGGCGCTCGGGTCATCAAGATCGAACGGCCTGACGGCGGCGACCTGTCGCGCCGGCTCTATCTCAGCGACACCGAGATCGGCGGCGATTCCACCATTTTCCATGCGATCAACCGCGCCAAGGAAAGCCTTGCCATCGACTTGAAGGACGAGGCCGACCTTGCGGCGCTGCGCGGCCTGCTGGCCAAGGCCGACGTGCTGATCCAGAATTTCAGGCCCGGCGTCATCGAACGCCTGGGCTTCGATTACGAGGCGGTGCGCAAGATCAATCCGCGCCTGGTCTATGCCTCGATCAGTGGCTATGGCGAGGAAGGCCCGTGGGTCAAGCGGCCGGGGCAGGATCTGCTGGCGCAGGCGCGCTCCGGCGTGATGTGGCTGAACGGCGACGAGGACCAAGGGCCGGTGCCCTTCGGCCTGGCGATCGCCGACATGCTGGCGGGTTCCGCCGCCGCGCAAGGCATCCTCGCCGCACTGGTGCGGCGCGGCGTGACCGGCAAGGGCAGCCATGTCGAGACCAGCCTGCTCGAAGCGCTGGTCGACTTCCAATTCGAGGTGCTGACCACGCACCTCAATGACGGGCGCCGGCTGCCGCGGCGGTCGAGCTTCCGCAGCGCGCACGCCTATCTCTCGGCGCCCTACGGCGTCTATCCGGCCAAGGACGGCTATCTGGCGATCGCCATGACGCCGATCTCGAAACTCGCCGATCTCCTCGGGCTCGAGGAACTTGCGCCCTACCGCGATCAGCCGTCGACCTGGTTCACTGCCCGCGACGAGATCAAGGCGATCATCGCGCAAAAGATCGCAACGAAGACGGTCGACGAATGGCTTGCCATCCTCGAGCCTGCCGACATCTGGTGCGCCAAGGTTTTGACCTGGCCGGAAATGATGGCCAGCGAAGGCTTCCAGGTCCTCGACATGCTGCAGACGGTGACGCGCGAGGATGACGTTTCGATCCTCACCACGCGCTCGCCGCTCAGGGTCGACGGCATCCGCGCCAAGGTCGAGCGGGCCGCGCCGCGCATCGGCGAGCACAGCGCAAAAATCCGCGCGGAGTTCGGGCTGTGAGCGACGCCACGCTCAAAGGCATGACCTGGAGCCATCCGCGCGGCTATGACCCGATGGTCGCCTGTTCGAGACTGTGGAAGCAACAAACTGGCATCGCCGTTGAATGGGACAAGCGCTCGCTGCAGGATTTCGAATCCTTCCCGGTCGAGGAACTGGCCCGTGCCTACGACCTGATCGTCGTCGACCATCCGCATGTCGGCCAGATCACCGCCGAGAATTGCCTGGCGCCGCTCGATGTCGCCGGCCGGGAAGCCGAACGCGCGGCACTTGCGGCGGGCAGTGTCGGCCGGTCCTTTCCGAGCTACAACTGGCAAGGCCGGCAGTGGGCGTTTCCGATCGACGCGGCCAGCCAGGTGCAGGCATGGCGGCCCGACATGCTTTCGGCTGCGCCGGCGAGCTGGGCCGATGCCCTCGATCTGGCCCGGCAAGGCCACGTGATGTTGCCGCTGAGGCCGCCGCATTCGCTGATGGTGTTCTACACGCTTGCCGGCAATCTCGGCCGGCCCGCCGGTGAAGGCCCTGGCGACCACGTGGATCCGGCAGCGGGCAAGCAGGTCTTCGAGATGATGCGCGAGATCGCAGCCCTCGTCGACCCGGCCTGTCTTGGCATGGATCCGATCGCGGTTCTGGAGCAAATGGCCGGATCCGGCTCGCGGATCGCCTGCGCGCCGCTGATCTATGGCTATGTCTCCTATGCCATCGCCGGGTTTCGACCCACCCGCCTGGCTTTCGCGGATATCCCGGCCGCTGGCAATGCCGGCCCCAAAGGCTCGGCGCTCGGCGGGACCGGCATCGCCGTGTCGGCCTTCTCGAGGGCCGGACAGGCAGCAATCGACTTCGCCTACTGGATCGCCAGCGGTGACGTGCAGCGCGGCCCTTACGCCTCGGCCGGCGGCCAGCCCGGCCATGCGGCAGCCTGGGCGGATGCCGCCGTCAACGCCGCCGCCGGCAATTTCTACAAGGACACGCGGACTACGCTCGAAGGTGCCTGGGTGAGGCCGCGGCACGACGGCTACATGGCGTTCCAGCAGGCGGCGTCCGATCGCATCAATCTCGGCCTGAGCGAAAGGCACAATGCCGCTCGCGTCGTTGCCGATCTCAATCGCCTGTTTCGGGAGAGCCTTTCGACGCAGGTGTCCGGCGTTGCCGGCGGAGGAGCCTGAAACAACCGAACGGAGGAGAACATGAACAGCCTGATCCGCGGCCTTATGGCCGCAACCGCACTTGCATCGGTCACGACCATAGCTTGCGCTCAAGACGTTTCGGGCGTGATTGCTGGATTGCCGACCGAACTGAAGGCACAATATGACGGCGCGCCGCAAAAGGTGCTGCCGTCGGCCTGGGATAATTTCACGCCGCCGTCAAAGCCGTGGAAATGGTGCCACTCCGAGTCCTACCAGGGCAATCCGTGGCGCGTCACCGTGACCAAGGAGTTGAAGCGGCTGGTCGACGGCCTGATCGCCGACGGCACCGTGGCGAGCTTCGAGGTGTCGGATTCCAACAACGACGCCAGTCAGCAGATCAACCAGATCCGCGCCTTCATCGACAAGAAATGCTCGATCATCACCTCGATCCCCGGCTCGGCGACGGCGCTGGACGATGCCATCGATGCCGCAGCCAAAGCCGGCATCCCCTTCATCACGGCAGCTGGGTCGGTGACCAGCCCGAATGCGATCAATGTCGATTCCAACTATGCGCGCTGGGGCTACGACATGATGACCGCGATCGGCAAAGCAATGCCGGACGGCGGCAGCGTGCTTCTGGTCGAAGGCATTGCCGGTCACCCGATCGTCGTGCAGGAGCGCCAGGGCGCCGACAAGGCGCTGGCCGAAAATTCAAAGCTCAAGGTCTCGCGCAGCGTCAACGGCAACTGGACTGCAAACGTCACCAAGACGGCGGTGCTGCAGGCGATCGCCACCAACCCGGCGCCGATCGATGCGGTGTGGACGACGGGCAGCGAAAGCCGCGTCGTCGCCGAGGCCTTTGCCGAGGCCGGCCGCCCTGCCCCGCTGATCACCGGCTCGATCACCGGCGATGCGCTCGGCTACTGGAAGGCCAATCCCGACAAATACCGCTTCGAAGGCCATGCGGTTCTGCCGCACTGGACGGCCGAAACGCTGTTTCGTGTCGGCGTGCGCATGCTCGACGGACAGAAGGCGAAGCTCAACACGCTGCTGATCCCGATTCCGCCGGTGCACAATGCCGACCTCGGCGCCTGGTACAAGGACTGCATGACGCCGGACGCCGTCTCGATCTTCCCGGTCCCGCCGAAGGATCCGATGCCGGAGGAATGGCTCGATGCCTACTTCGCCAATCCGGCACCCACCAAGGGCTGGGATTATTCGAAGGTGCCGGACGCCTGCGCCAAGTAGGATACGAAGGCCGGCTCCGCACGGGCGGTGCCGGCTTTCTCCATCAGGATTGCTCATGCTGGAAGTCCAGGCCATCTCGAAACGCTACGGCGAAACGATTGCGCTGGCCAATGCCTCAATCGCATTCCGCGCCGGCACGATCCACACCATCCTGGGCGAGAATGGTTCGGGCAAGAGCACGCTGGTCAAGCTGCTGTCGGGGATCGTCCAGCCGGACAGCGGCGCGATCCTGCTCGACGGAGCGCCCTTTACCGGCCTCTCGCCGGCGGCGTTCCAGGGCGCCGGGTTCGCCACCGTGTTCCAGGAAGTGCTGATCGCGCCTGACCGTTCGGTGACGGACAACATCCTGCTCGGCCTCGACGGCTTGCTGACGCGCACCGTGCCGCGTGCCGAGCGGCGGCAACGCGCGCAAGCGGTGCTGAAGCGCTTCGCGGTGACCGAGATCCCGCTCGACCAGTTGGCCGGGCAATTGCCGCTTGCGGTTCAGCAATTGGTAGTGCTCGCCCGCGCCGTGGTGCGCAGCCCGCGCATTCTCATCCTTGACGAGGTTACGGCGGCGCTCGACTTTGCCGATCGCGAGGCGGTCTTCGCCATGATGCGCAAGCTTGCCTCCGAAGGCTGCCTGATCCTGTTCATCACCCATCGCATGGACGAGGTGATGTCGCTTTCGGACCGGACTTCCGTGCTGCGCGGCGGCAGCGTGGTGACGACTGAGGAACGCGGCACGTCCTCCGCATCCGAACTTCTCAGAGCGATGGCGCCACGCACGGCGGCGGAGCTGGCGCATGGCTGATCGCGCCAGCCTTTCGGTGCGTGGCCTGGTGATCGCGCCGGGCGCAAGCCCCATGACGCAAACCATCGCGCCTGGCGAGATCGTCGGCCTTGCCGGCCTTGACGGCCACGGACAGGAGCGGTTCCTGAAAGTGCTGGCCGGCCTGGAACGCCCGGCCGGCGGCGAGGTGACCGTCGAGGCGCCAACCGGAGCACGCGCGATCACCAATTTCCGCAAGGCGGTCGCCGGCGGCATCGCCTATTTGCCGCGCGACCGGCGCACCACCGGCATTTTTCCGACCCAATCGGTGCTCGACAATTTTGCCGTCTCGACGCTGTCGCGCGACACGCGGTACGGCCTGCTCAGCTTCGCCGCGCGGCGGCAGCGCTATGAACGCTATCGGGACAGACTGTCGATCATCGCGCCACGGCCGGACGCCCCGATCACCACGCTTTCCGGCGGCAATCAGCAGAAGGTGCTGCTGGCCCGCGCATTGGCGCTGGAACCGGCAATCCTGCTCCTCAACGATCCGACGCGCGGTGTCGACGTGGCGACGCGCCATATCCTCTACGATGTGTTCCGCAGGCTTGCGGCGGACGGCATGGCTCTGGTCATCCTGTCGAGCGAGATCGAGGAGATCCTGCTGCTTTGCCATCGCGTGCTGGTGTTCCGCGAACAGCAGGTGGCGGCTGAAATCACCGGAGACGCGATGAAAAGCGATACTGTGATCGCCGCCATGTTCGGGCGCGCAGCATGAGCGGGTTGCGGCGCATGGCGGCGCGATGGCGCGGCGCTGGCTTTGCGGCAGTGCTGCTGGCCATCCTGATCGCGGTCAACCTGCTGCTCAATCCGGCGCGCTTCCATCCTGCCGCCTGGGGCGCGCTGATCGGGCTCGCCGCGCCGCTGATCGGCGCAGCGCTCGCCTCGGCTCCGGTGATCCTCGCCGGGCGCGGCGGCATCGACATTTCCGTCGGACCATTGATGGGCTTCGTCAATGCGATGGTGATCCAGCTGCTGTTTCTCAGGCTTGGCATGTCATCGCCGCTGGTCATCGTGCCGGCAGCGCTGTTGATCGGCGCGATCGTCGGCGCCGCCAACGGCTTTCTGGCGACCATCGTCCGCATCCAGCCGATCGTCGCAACGCTCGGCACCTATCTGATCCTCACCGGCATGACGCTGACCATCCTGCCGGCGCCGATTGGCCCGGCGCCGGGCTGGCTGAAGGCAATGGCCGGACCCTGGTCGGCGCTGCCGCTGGCGCTGATCTTCCTGTTCTGGTGGCTGGTGCGGCAGACGCCTTATTACGACCAGCTGATGGCGGTGGGCAGCGACGACCGCGCCGCCTACACGGCCGGCATTCCGGTGACGAAAGTACGTTTCATCGCCTATGTCATGACCGGCATACTTGCCGCCTGTGCCGGCCTCATGCTGACCGCCCTGATCGGTTCGGCCGACCCTAATATCGGGCCAACCTACACGCTGATCGCGATTGCCGCGGTGGCGCTCGGCGGCGTCAGCCTTGCCGGCGGGCGCGGCGGGCTCGCCGGCGCCGCCATCGGCGCTGTCGACATCTTCCTGCTGCAGAGCGTGCTGACCGCCTTCAACGTCTCCACCTATGTGCTGCAGATCGCCTATGGCGCGATCCTGGTTGTGGCCGTCATCATGACGGCGCTGCAGGAGCGGCTCTCGGGACGGAAAGGCTGAGAAGCATGAGCCGGAACTGGTTCCAGTCCACCAATGCCCGCGTCGCCGGTGCCTTTGCCGTCGCTGTCGCCTTGCATCTCCTTGGCACCTTGCTCATCCCGGGCTACTCCCAGCCGTTCGCCATCCGGGCGCTGCTGGTGATCGCCTCGCTGCTGGCGGTGGCATCGATCGGCCAGACCCTCGTCGTAATCTTGGGCGGTATCGATCTGTCGATCCCCTTCATCATCGGCTTTGCCAATGTCGTTGCCGCACAGCTCTACGGCGTCGGCTGGAATTTTGCTCTTGTCTGCGCGGTCGTCAGCGCGCTCGCCTTACTGATCGGGGCGCTGCACGGCCTGATCTCGCGCGGGCTCGACATCCACCCGCTGATCGTCACGCTCGGCATCGGCATGATTGTGCAAGGCGCCGTCCTGTTGTGGACCGGTGGTTTTCCATCCGGATCGGCGCCGCAAGCGGTTTCCGCCTTCGTTTCGATCGGCGGTTCGGTCGGACCGCTGCCGGTGCCGGGGCTGGTGCCATGCGTACTGGTGCTGACCTTGCTGGTGGCGCTGGTGCTGGCGCGCACGCCATACGGCCGCCGTCTCTACGCCCTTGGCAGCAATCCAGGTGCTGCCCCGCTGGCGCTGATCGATCCGGTCCGCATGTGGACCGTGACCTATGCGGCAAGTGCCTTCTTCGCCGCCGCAGCCGGCGTGCTACTGCTCGGCTTCACCGGCTCTGCCTATGGCGATGTCGGCCAGCCCTATCTGTTCCAGACGATCGCGGCCGTGGTGGTCGGCGGCGCCGCCCTTGTCGGCGGCCGTGGCAGCTATTTCGGCACCATTGCCGGCGTGCTGGTGCTGACGGAGATCAACACGCTGCTGATCGGCCTCGGCTTCCGGCCCTCGACGGTGCAGGCGGCACTTGGCCTGGTCATCGTGCTCCTGGTTTCGCTCTACGGTCGCGAGCGGCACGTGTCGGCGACGATCTGAGGCCACCTATTCGTTTTAGCCGCATTTGTGCGACGCCCGATTCCACTTGGCTGCAAAATGCTCTACAAACTCCACAGCCGCTTGGCGTTGCCGGACAGCAGTTGCTGCCGTTCATCGGTGCTGGTGCCGGCAAGCAGCGCATGCGTTGCCGCAATCCAGGTCGCAAGCCCGCCGCCGAGTGTGCAGACCGGCCAGTCGCTGCCCCAGACGACGCGATCCCAGCCGAAGCATTTGATGGTGTGCTCGACATAGGAACGCAGCGTTTCGACAGTCCAGGATCCGGCATCCGCATAGGCGACCACACCGGAAATTTTGCCGACGACGTTCGGACGCCGCGCGATCTCCGCCATGTGCTCGCGCCAGGGGTGCTCGGCACCACCCTTGATGTCGGGCACGCCACAATGGTCGAGCACGAACTGCACATCTGGCGCGAGGTCGGCGAGTGCGATCGCCTTGGGGATCTGGTGCGGCAGAACGACGAGGTCGAAGGTCAGGCCGCTGCCGGCTAGCCGCTTGATGTTTTCGCGAAACAGCGCGCCTTCCGAAAGTTCATCCGGCACGACGTGCAGCACGCGGCGAAAGCCCTTGACGAAAGGATCGGCGCGCTGGCGCTCGAGATAGGCGGCAAAGCCCGGCTCTTCCGGACGGCAGGAGGCAATTGCCCCCCGCAGCAAGCTGGCCTTTTCCCGCGACAGCGCTTTGACACGGCCGGTTTCGGCCTCGATGTCGGCAGGATCGACATCGACCTCCATATGCAATGCGCCCTCGATGCCGGCGCGGCGGGCCTGGACTGCATATTCGTCGTAGGAGAAATCGCGGTTGAGTGCCGGCACGCCGGCCAGCCAGGGATAGCGCAGCGCGGACTGGTCGATCAGGTGCAGATGGGTGTCGAAGATCATGGTGGCGCGCTCCTCCTTGGCGACTTCGAGATCATCTCACGGAGAAAATCTTCATTCAAATAAGAATTCATCGCGATTGCTTGACGGTCGATCCCGCCAGTTGCGACAGCTTTTCGGTCGCTGCCAGCAGCAGCTCAATCGTCCTCGTAATGTCGGGCGCCTTGGGTGCGTTGACCAGGGTTATGTAGGGGATCGACAGTGCGGCGATCGCCTTGCCGTCCGAGCCGAGAACGGGTGTCGATAGGTTGAACACGCCTGCCGTCTGCATCGACGCCATCATCTCGTAGCCGCGTTCCCGGATCTGGTCGAGGCGGGCGAAGAATTCCGGCGATTGCGGTGGCTTGTCGGTGCTGCGCAGATGTTCTGAGATCATCATCTGCCGCTCTTCCGGCGGGCGGAACGCCAGCAACACATGGCCGGAGCCGGTATCGAACAGGCTGATATGCGAGCCGACGCGGATGGAGATGCCCCAGTAATCCGGCGCCTCCTGCTGTGCGATCACCACCGCGGAACCGCGGTCGAAGACGACGAGCTGATTTGCCTGCTGTGTGGTTTCGGCCAGTTCGCGCATCAGCGGCGTCGCATAGGAAACCAGCCGGCGCACCGGCGCGTGCAGCTGCGCCAGGCCAAACAGCTTGAGCGTCAGCGAATAACGGTCGCCATCCGGCCGCGTGACGTAGCCGCGCCGCACCAGCCGGTCCAGCATGCGGTAGAACTCGTTCGGACTGCGGTCGAGCTTCTTGGCGATTTCCGCCTGCGTCAGGCCGCCATCGACACCGGCCAGCAACTCGAGGATGTCGAGCCCCTTGTCCAGCGCCGGGGCTCGATAGCGGTCGTCTTCCTCGTCCTCTGCCATTCCGCTTCTCCAGTGAATTGCACTTTTCATATACGCATAACGGTATTGTTTCCGAAAGAACTTTCGGCTTGACGATCCTGTAAATGTTTTGTTTGTATATGAATGAAGCTGCCGATCCGCCCTCACTATGGATCGACGCGGACTCTTGGGAGGATACCGATGACGAAACTGTTTTGCGGCCTGTCGGCCGGCGTAACGCTGCTCGCACTGGGTGCGAGTGCCCTTGCTGCCGACCTGCCCGGCAAATTCGACGGCGTCACCATCGACGCCAAGCTGATCGGCGGCCAGCAATATGAAGGGCTGTACGCGCGCATCGGCGAATGGGAAAAACTGACCGGCGCCAAGGTCAACGTGATCTCGAAGAAAAACCACTTCGAGCTCGACAAGGAAATCAAGTCGGACATCGCCTCCGGCAGCATCAACTGGTGCGTTGGGTCGAACCACTCGTCCTTCGCGCCGCAATATCCTGATATCTACACCGATCTCAACAAGCTGCTGCCGAAGGAGGAGATCGACGCCTTCGTGCCGTCGACGATCAAGGCCTCGACGCTCGACGACAAGCTGGTGATGCTGCCGCGCGCGCAGTTCGACGTCTCGGCGCTCTACTACCAGAAGAGCCTCTACCAGGACGAAGCCAAGAAGGCCGCCTACAAGGCCAAGTACGGCAAGGAACTGACACCGCCCGACACCTGGGACGAGGTCGCTCAGCAGGCGGAATTCTTCGCCAGCCCGCCCGATTTCTACGGTACCCAGTTCGCCGGCAAGGAAGAGGCGATCAACGGCCGCTTTTACGAGATGCTCATCGCCGACGGCGGCGAATACCTCGACAAGGATGGCAAGCCGGCCTTCAACTCGGAAGCCGGCGTGCACGCGCTCGACTGGTTCGTCAATCTCTACAAGGCCAAGGCGGTGCCGGCCGGCACCACCAACTATCTGTGGGACGATCTCGGCCAGGGCTTTGCCTCGGGCACCGTCGCCATCAACCTCGACTGGCCGGGCTGGGCAGGCTTCTTCAACGATCCGAAGTCGTCGAAGGTCGCCGGCAATGTCGGCGTGAAGGTGGCGCCGAAGGGATCGGCCGGCATTCGCACCGGCTGGTCGGGGCACCACGGATTTTCGGTCACCGAAAACTGCGCCAGCAAGGAAGCCGCGGCATCGCTGGTCTGGTTCCTGACCAATGAGGACAGCCAGAAGCTCGAGGCGGCAAGCGGCCCACTGCCGACCCGCACGGCAGTGTGGGACTGGGACATCCAGCAGGCGGCCAATGATCCTTACAAGAAGGAAGTGTTGGCGGCTTTCCAGGAAGAGGCAAAGCACGCTTTTGCCGTGCCGCAGACACCTGAATGGATCGAAATCTCCAACGCCGTCTATCCCGAATTGCAGGCCGCCATCCTTGGCGACAAGACCTCCAAGCAGGCGCTGGACGACGCTGCCGCCAAGGCCACGCAAATCCTCGAGGACGCCGGCAAGCTTTGACCATTCTCCCAAGGGGGCGCCGCGCTCATCGAAGAGCGGCGTCCCCGAACTTTTTACGAACCATGCGCAACACGCTTTGTCTTGATCCCAGCTCGCCGATGGCGGCCTTCGGCGTCCGGGCACCAAACAGAACCGGATCGCCATGAAAGGCTGGAGACCTTCGCCGCCATTGCTGCTCCTGCTGCCGGCGGTGATCGTTCTGGCGGCGGTGGTGGTGGTGCCGCTGCTGCTTTCGCTCTATTCCAGCTTCACGCCGTTCCGGCTGACCAGGCCGGAGACGTTCTGGGTCTTCATCGGCGCGCGCAACTACGTCGCCATCCTGACCAGCCGCGCTTTCTGGGTCGCCTTTGCCCGCACCGTGGTGCTGCTGACGGTGGCGCTCAACCTGGAAATGCTGATCGGGCTCGGGCTGGCCCTGCTGGTGGAGAAAGCGTCGCGCGGCCAGCGGATCCTGCGCACCATCATGATGTTTCCGATGATGTTTTCGCCGATCCTCGTCGGCTTCCAGTTCAAATTCATGTTCAACGACAATATCGGCCTGGTGAACAACGCCCTGCAGGGGCTCGGCCTGACAGATCGCGCCATCCCGTGGCTGATCGACGGAAATCTCGCCTTCATCGCCATCCTGATCGCCGAGATCTGGTCGTCGACCTCGGTGTTCGCGATCCTGATCCTGGCCGGGCTGCTGGCGATGCCGCGCGAACCGGTCGAGGCGGCCCGCGTCGACGGCTGCACGCCGTGGCAGACATTCCGCTATGTCACCTGGCCGTTCATCATGCCGTTTGCCTTTATCGCCATGACCATCCGCTCACTCGACGTCGCGCGCGCCTATGACATCGTCAAGATCATGACCGACGGCGGCCCCGCCGGCCGCACTGAACTGGTCTGGACGCTGGTCGCCCGCACCGCCTATGGCGATGCCAGGATGGGAATGGCCAATGCCATGGCCTATTTCTCGATCCTGCTGTCGATCCTGTTCACAGTCTATTTCTACCGCAAGCTCGCCGCGGCGCGGACGCAGATCGCGGCGGAGTGGTGAGGATGGACCAGAACAGCCTGCATCGAGTCGGCAACAAAGCGCTCGGCATCGTTCACGGCATGGGACTGTTCCTGGCCATGCTGGTCATCTGCCTGCCCGGCATCTGGATCGTGCTGTCGTCGCTGCGGCCGACCGTCGAAATCATGGCTAAGCCGCCGGTGTGGATCCCGCAGCAACTCTCGCTCGACGCCTACATCGCCATGTTCAGCGGCGTCGGCCAGGGCGGCATTCCGGTGCTCGACTACTTCCGCAATTCGCTGATCATCTCGGTGACCTCGACGGTGATCGCCATCGTCATCGGCATGGCCGGCGGCTATGCCTTTGCGCGCTACCGCTTTCGCGCCAAGTCGGCGATGTTCCTCGGCCTGATGCTGACGCGCACGGTGCCCGGCATCGCGCTGTCGCTGCCGCTGTTCTTCGTCTTTGCGCGGCTCGGCATCATCGACACGCATTTCGGACTGATCCTGGTCTATGTCGCGCTCAACGTGCCGTTCACCGTCTGGCTGATCGACGGCTTTTTCCGCCAGGTGCCGAAAGACCTCGCCGAAGCCGCGCAAATCGACGGCTGCACGCGCTGGCAGGCCTTCTGGCAGGTCGAGTTTCCACTCGCCGGGCCCGGCATCGCCTCGGCCGGCATCTTTGCCTTCCTCACCTCCTGGAACGAGTTCGCGCTCGCCTCGCAGCTGACGCGCTCGATCAACTCCAAGACCCTGCCGGTCGGCCTGCTCGACTATACGGCCGAATTCACCATCGACTGGCGCGGCATGTGCGCGCTCGCCGTGGTCATGGTCATACCGGCGCTCACGCTTACCTTCATCGTCCAGAAACACCTCGTCGGCGGCCTCACTTCCGGCGCGGTGAAAGGCTGACATGGCAACAGTATCGCTCAAGAAACTCACCAAGAGCTACGGTCCGGTGGCGGTGGTGCACGGCATCGATCTCGAGGTCGCCGACCGCGAATTCATCGCGCTGGTCGGGCCGTCCGGTTGCGGCAAGTCGACAACCCTGCGCATGATCGCCGGCCTCGAGGCGATCAGCGACGGGATCATCGAGATCGGCGGCCGCATGGTCAACGACCTGCCGCCGCGCTCGCGCAACATCTCGATGGTGTTCCAGTCCTATGCGCTCTACCCGCATATGACCGTGCGCGAAAACCTCGGCTTCTCGCTCAAGATAGCCGGCGCCGCGAAAGAAGAAATGGACCGTCGCGTCGCCGAAGCGTCCGGCATTCTCGGCCTCGACCAATTGCTCGAGCGCCGGCCGTCGCAGCTGTCCGGCGGACAGCGCCAGCGCGTCGCCATGGGCCGCGCCATCGTGCGCGATCCCGACGTCTTCCTGTTCGACGAGCCGCTTTCCAATCTCGACGCCAAGCTTCGGACGCAGATGCGCACCGAGATCAAGAAGCTGCACGCCAAGGTCAAGTCGACAGTGATCTACGTCACCCACGACCAGGTCGAAGCGATGACATTGGCGGACCGTATCGTCATCATGCGTGACGGTTTCATCGAGCAGGTCGGCACACCCGACGAGGTCTTCCGCCGGCCGCAGACACGCTTCGTCGCGGGCTTCATCGGCTCGCCGCCGATGAATCTGCATGAGGCGGTTGTCGACGACGGACAGTTGCTGTTCGCCAGCGGCGAGAGGCTGCCTTTGCCCAGCCAGTTCAAGGCCAATATCGAGGCCGGCGACAAAGTCGTGTTCGGCCTCAGGCCCGACGACATCTATCCGACCGGGCATGGCATCAGCTCCGGCGAAGACGTCGACGTCCACCAGGTGGAGTTGCCGGTGACCGTCACCGAGCCGCTCGGCAACGAGACGCTGGTGTTTGCCGAATTCAACGGCAGCGACTGGGTATCGCGGATGCTCAATCCAAAGCCGCTGAAAGCCGGCGACCGGGTCAAGATGAGCCTGGACCTGTCGCAGGCCCATCTGTTTTCCGCCGAAACGGGCAGGACATTGCGAGGTTAAAACCATGGCAAAGATCGAGAAAATCGAACTGCGGATGGTCGACCTGATGCCGAAGGTCAAGCGCACCGATGCCATCCAGAGTTTTGTCAGCCAGGAAACACCGATCGTCACCATCACCGACGCGGACGGCGCGGTCGGCACCGGCTACAGCTATACGATCGGCACCGGCGGCTCCTCGGTGATGCGGCTGCTGGCCGACCACCTTGCGCCGCGGCTGATCGGCCGCGACGCCGACAGGATCGAGGCGATCTGGCACGAGCTGGAGTTCGCCACCCATGCCACGACGATCGGCGCGATCACGGCAATCGCGCTCGCGGCCATCGACACTGCCCTTTGGGACCTGCGGGCCAGGAAACAGAGGCTGCCGCTGTGGCAGCTGGCCGGCGGCGCCAAGGACCGCTGCCCGCTCTACACGACCGAAGGCGGTTGGCTGCATATCGAAACCGAGGCGCTGGTCGCGGATGCGCTGGCCGCCAAGGCCAAGGGGTTTCGCGGCTCGAAGGTCAAGATCGGCAAGCCGCACGGCTCCGAGGATCTTGCCCGGCTGACGGCGGTGCGCCGGGCGGTTGGAGACTCCTACGAGATCATGACCGACTGCAACCAGGGCTTTTCGGTCGACGAGGCGATCCGCCGGGCCGAGCGCTTGCGTGAACTCGATCTCGCCTGGATCGAGGAACCGTTGCCGGCCGACGACATAGACGGCCATATCCGCCTGTCGAATGCGACGTCGACGCCGATCGCCGTCGGCGAGTCGCTCTACTCGATCCGGCATTTCCGCGAATATATGCAGAAGGGCGCGTGCTCGATCGTGCAGGTCGATGTCGGCCGCATCGGCGGCATCACGCCGTGGCTGAAGGTGGCGCATGCAGCCGAGGCGTTCGACATACCGGTCTGCCCGCATTTCCTGATGGAACTGCATGTCAGCCTGACATGCGCCGTTCAGAACGGCAGATATGTCGAGTATATTCCCCAGCTCGACGAGCTGACCGGCAAGAAAATGCGTATCGAGGACGGGCACGCATTGGCGCCGGACGAGCCCGGCATCGGCATCGACTGGGACTGGGATGCGATCAAGGCGAAGAGCATCGCGGAATTCACCATGGCGATAGTGAAGTAGGAGGCGGACATGCAGCGAATGGGAATGGTGCTCGGCCTCAAGCCGGAGAAAGTCGCCGAGTATGTGCGGCTTCACGCTGCCGTGTGGCCGGACGTCCTCAAGATGATTTCCGCCTGCAACATCAAGAATTATTCGATTTATCTGAGGGAGCCGGAGCACCTTTTGTTCAGCACCTTCGAGTACCACGGCACCGACTATGCCGCCGACATGGCGAAGATGGCCGCCGATCCCACGACGCAGGAATGGTGGGCGCTCTGCATGCCATGCCAGGAGCCGCTGCCGACCCGCAAGGACGGCGAGTGGTGGGCGTCGATGGACGAAGTCTTCCATTATGACTGATGACATTTTCGATCCTGCCTCGCTTTCCCAGGCCTGGGCACAGCCGTCAAAGCCCAGGCCGATCGTGATTTTCGGCGCCGGCTCGATCGTCGGCGATGCGCATTTCCCGGCCTATGGGAAAGCCGGTTTTCCGGTTGCCGGGCTGTTCGACCCCGACCTGGCCAAGGCGGAAAAACTGGCGCAGAAATGGGGCGTCGCCGCTTACCGGTCGGTCGAGGAAGCTGCGTCAATCAAGGACGCCGTCTTCGATCTGGCGACGCCCCCGGCTCATCATGCCGGCGTGCTCAGGGCGTTGCCCGATGGTGCGGTGGCGCTGATCCAGAAGCCGATGGGCAGCAATCTCACCGAGGCGACCGAGATCCTCGAAATCTGCCGCGCCAAAGATCTGAAAGCGGCGGTGAATTTCCAGCTGCGCTTCGCGCCGATGATGCTGGCGCTCAGGGATGCGATCGCCAAGGGCTGGCTGGGCGAAGTGGTCGATTTCGACGCATGGCTTGCGCTGGCGACACCCTGGCAGCTCTGGGAATTCCTGTTGCGGGCGCCGCGCGTCGAGATCGCCATGCATTCGATCCATTATCTCGACCTGATCCGGCAATTGCTCGGCGACCCCAAGGGGGTTCACGCCAAGACACTCGGCCATCCCGGCCACAAGGTTGCGCAAACGCGCACCAGCGCGATCCTCGACTATGGCGACACGGTGCGCTGTGCACTGTCGATCAACCACGATCACAAATTCGGTCGAAAACACCAGGCCTGCGAATTCCGCATCTGCGGCACCGAAGGCGCCGCTTACCTCAAACTGGGCGTCAACCTCGACTATCCGCGCGGCGAGCCGGACATTCTCGAAATCTACCCCAAAGGCGGCACGGAATGGATTGCGGTTCCACTCGTCGGCGCATGGTTTCCGGACGCCTTTGCCGGCCGCATGGCCAATGTCCAGCGCTACGCGTCGGGCGAGGACGCCGAGCTTGTCAGTTCCGTCGAGGACGGCTGGAACACCATGGCGCTGGTCGAAGCCGCCTACCGATCGAGCGCGGCGCCGGCAACACCGATAGCGGCGAGGCCCTGACATGGAGCAGACAGTCTATTTCGAGGACTACCGGATCGGCTCGTCGCGCATGACCAGCGGGCGCACCATCACCGAGACCGACTTCGTCGTCCATGCCGGCCATACCGGTGATTTCTTTCCCCACCACATGGACGCCGAGTTCATGAAGACGACGCCGTTCGGGCAGCGCATCGCCCACGGCACGCTGGTGTTTTCGGTCGGCGTCGGGCTGACGGCCAGCGTCGTCAACCCGGTTGCCTTCTCCTATGGCTACGACCGGCTGCGCTTCATCAAGCCGGTGTTCATCGGCGATACGATCAGGACCCGCACCACCATCTCGGCTAGGGAAGACGACCCGAAGCGACCCGATTCAGGCCGGGTCGTCGAGCGCTGCGAGGTGATCAACCAGCATGGCGACGTGGTGCTGGTCGCTGATCACATCTACATCGTCGAGCGTCGCGACAAGCCGAGCAGAGCCTCGACAGATGACGCTGAAACCTAAAGACAAAAAACCGCCTTGCGGCGGGTCCTCGGTGAATCGTCACCATACGCAAATTAGTAGCATAGCTGCCGGCACAAAGCAAGAACAAAATGTGGCAAACCGGATAAATCGCGACAGGTTGCGCTGCCCCTTATCGCCCTGCGAACCCCGACTTGCAGGACTTGGGTTCCGCGGAGCAGGCGGATAGAGGTGGTGCCGACATCGGGAATTGGTCATATCCGGTTGACCGGATATACAGGCTTGCCGCCGCGCAGGACTGATGCGACATCGGCAAACACCTTGTTGCGAACCTCCGCGTAAGACTGGGTCGAGTAGTGCGCCGCGTGTGGACTGACCAGGACGGTGTCCAGCGCCAGCAGCGGATTGTCGGGCGAAGGCGGCTCCCGCTCGAACGTGTCGATGCCGGCGCCTGCCAGATGGCCGCGCCGGATCGCGTCCGCCAATGCAACCTCGTCGACCAGGCCGCCGCGGGCCACGTTGATGAGTATCGCCCCTTTCTTCATCCGCGACAGGGCTTGCGCCGACATGATGTTTCTGGTCTCCGGTGTCGCTGGAACGTGCAGCGAGACGATGTCGGCCCTGGCCAGCAACTCGTCGAAGCCGACCGGTTCGGCATCACCGGCCGCGATGCGCTCGGCCGGCATATGCGGATCGTAGGCGATGATGTGGTAGCCGAAGACCCGCGCCCGCTCGGCAGTCAGCCGCCCGATCTGGCCGAAGCCGATCAGGCCGAGGATCTGCCTGTCGGGCCGTGTGATGCCGGCGCCATCGGTCATTGCAACCCAGCGGCCGGCGCGCACCGCGCTGTCGAACTGCTTCAGCCTGCGCGTCAAGGCCAGGATCAGGGCCATGGCGTGGGTGCTGACTTCAACCAGATTGGCGTCCGGCACGTAGGTTACCTGAACACCGGCACGGCTGGCAGCCTCGACGTCGATCGAATCGAGCCCTACGCCGAACCGCCCGATGACCTTGAGCCTCTTCAGTTCCGCCAAAACGCGAGCCGTGATCGGCTCCCGCAATACCATCAATGCGTCGGCGTCGCGGCAGTGTTCGATCAGGGCATCTTCCGTGAGCAGCGTCTTTTCGACAAATTCGACGTTCAAGCCGTCGAGGTAGCGCAGCTGCTCCTCCTCGACTGACAGCACACCGTCGGTCTTGATGATCTTCATGGCAAACTCTTGCTATGAGGCGCTGCGCGCCGAGGCGACGCCGGCGGCAAGGCCGGCCCCGAGAAACATCGTGTCGCTGGCCAGCATGTAGAAGCTGATGCCGTGCCGCGACCATTTGCCGACATCATCCGCCGAAGGGCGAAAGATGCCGACGGCCTTGCGGGCCGTGCGCGCCGCGGCCGCGATCCTCATAATCGCTGCATTGAGCTTGTCCTGGCCGGCCGGCCCCATGGCGTCGATCGAAACCGACAGGTCGCCGGGACCGATGAAGATCACGTCGACGCCGTCGACCTCGACGATGTCGTCGATGTTGGCGAGCCCTTCGGCCGTCTCGACCTGGATGGCGACCGTCAGGACATCGTTGGCCGAGTTGAGGTAGTCCGGAATGCTGTAGCCATAACCGGCGGCGCGGCCCGGGCCGACACCGCGGGCGCCGACCGGCGGGTACCGGCAGGCCATGACCGCCACGCGCGCTTGCTCGGCCGTGGAGACGCGGGGTACCAGGACACCCGAGGCGCCGGCGTCGAGCGCGGCGGCCATCCACTCCGGCGTGTGGCCGGGAACGCGCACCATCGCGGGAACCTTGTGGACATCGGCGGCGCGGATCAGATCCTCGAGCCGTTCGCGGCCGATCTGCGAATGCTCCCAGTCGATGCACAGGAAATCGACCCCGCTGGCGGCGGCCACTTCGACCGCCACAGGGTGCGGGATGGCGCAGAAGGTGCCGATGAGGCGATCGAGAGAGATACATTTCTTGCGAAAGTCGTACATGAAATCTCCAGAAATTTTCGGCGTCGGCAAAAACCTGTTTGCCTATGTGGCCCTTGACGAAGGATGCACGGCTTCCGTCGACATCGGAAAATGCCCGCTGCCGCCTGAAAACGGCGGGAAGGTCTTGTAGTCGGCGCGCATCTCCAGCCGCGCCGGCGATTGCAGCGCGTGCGTCAATGCAGCGGGACTGTCGAACATGACGCGATTGCGCTGCATATGGTCGATCCGCGGCCAGGGCAGCGAACCGCACCAATCCAGTCGCGACAGAACCTCGATGTGGCGAATGCCGGGGAAGCCCCGCATCAATTGCGGATGATGCGTCACATAGTGGTAGAGCCAGGCATTCATGTCTTCGGCCGGCCCGGGATAGTGGACAAGATAGCTGCAGGGGAGCCCGGACGTCTTGACGCCAGCGTCGTCGACGGGAAACGGACGCACGCACATTGCCTGTTGCGTCGGCCTCGAACCGGCGATGCTCGACAGCATACCAGGTGCGGCAAGCGCCTGCAGATGGCCGGACGGCGCCAGCGCCGCCTCCATGTCCGCCAGTTCGTCGAAATAGAGCTGGAAGCCAAAGACCGGCGGTGGACCATCGTTGTTGAACATGTCCGTCGCCACTTCGGGCAAATAGATGTTGGCAAGCGCAAGGCCCGGCGTCGATGCAATCACACGCCGCACAGCGTCAACATCTTCGCCGGCGATGGCCAAATTTGCCTCGCGGTCATCATGGAAGAAAGCAAGATAGGCAAAGCGCATGTGGACACCTGCTGGATCGAGTTCGACTAGATCAAATTCGGAAGAAAGAGAGCGATCTGCGGAAAGAGGACAATCAGCAGGATCAGCAGAAGCGTCAGCGCGATGTAAGGCGCCGCAGCCATGGCAACGGTCTTGAGCGATGTGCCTTTCGGCGCAACGCCGATCATGATGAACAGCAGCAGACCAAACGGCGGCGTGGTGAAGCCGACCTCGTAGGCGAGCAGCAGGATCAGCCCGAACCATACCGGCTCGTAGCCGAATTGCTGGGCGATCGGCAGGAAGATCGGCAGCGTGATCAGCATCATCGAGACCTGATCCATGAACATGCCGAGCAGCAGGATGACGAGCACCATCATGAGCAGCATGGGATACGGTCCAAGATCGTAGCCGACGATGAACTGGATAAAGCCGTTGGAGGCGCCGGAGAAGGCGAATATCTGCGAGAACGTCGTCGAAGCCGAGATGATCAGGAAGGTCATGCCGGTGACCTTCATCGCATCGTCCAGCGACTTCCAGACAACCGACCAGCTGAACCGTCGGTAGACAAACAACAAGGCGAAGACGGCGGCACAGCCGAGTCCGGCCGATTCCGTCGGCGTCGCTATCCCAAGGATGATCGTGCCGACCACCATGAACACGATGACGCTCATCGGAATGATGTTGACGGCGACCGCCCTCACCTTCTCGGCCGCGGGAACGGCGGGTACCGGATAGTGCGGAGCGGCGTCCGGATCGATCTCTGTCTGCGCGAAGATCAGCGCCGCGTACATGACAACGAGCAGCAGTCCGGGCAAAGCCCCCGCTATGAGCAGCGCGCCGACGTCGATCTGGGCCAGCGAGCCGAGCAAGACGGCCAGCGAGGATGGCGGGATGATGACGGCAAGGCTTCCGGCGCCAAGCACCGGCCCGTAGGCCATATGCGGCTTGTAGCCCCGCTTCAGCATCTCGGGCACCATCAGCGAGCCCATCATGCCGGTATTGGCGAGGCTCGAGCCCGACAGCGCGGAAAAGATCGTGCCGGCGGCGAGGACGACATAGGCGAGGCGTCCGCGCAGATTGCCGATGCACAGGTCGAGCGCGTAGATGACCTTCTCGCCGAGGCCGGAGCGGAAGAACAGGCTGCCCATGACGAGAAACATCGGCAGCGGGGCAAGCGCGTAGGTCGAGACAGCGTCGGAGAAGTTGGCGACCATCTGCGTCACGCCGATCGAGCCGCCGAAGAACAGATACAGCCCGATCACATTGGTGACGAAGAACGCGAAGGCGACCGGCAGCCCAAGCCCCATCAACACCAGGATGGTGCCAACGAGCACGGCGAATGGAAACAGCCAGGCCACCGGTCAGAGGCCTTCCATTTCCAGCGGATCGAGCGTGTACAGCGTGTCACGGCCGAGCAGATATCTGAGCCATTCCAGCGCCGAGAGATAGAAGGCGAGCATGATGGGCAGAAAGACCAGCCATTTCGGCATATCGAAGCTGCGCGTTTCATATTCGCCGCCCGCAACGGCACTTGTCAGCGAAGACAGAGCGACGCTGCCGAGGTAGAGGCTGACGCCGATGCAGGCGAGATAGACCAGCTTTTCAAGCACCGCCCGTGCCCGCACCGGCAGCGCCTGGCGCAGGAACTCGACGAAGACATGGCCCTTGCTGTGGACCAGCCATGGCATCGGCAGAAATGCCGCGTAAAGCAGGCCGTATTCCGTCGCCGACACCGCCCAGGCAAGCGGCCTCAGGCCCAGATTGCGGACGCACACATCAGCAACCACCGCGACGATGATGAGGCCAAGCACCACTTTTGCCGCCGCCGCCAACGCAAGGCTCAGCTTCCCAATCGCTGCAAACAATCTGTCCATGCCCGACGACCCCCATGTCCACCTTCGTCCTCTTGGCCCAGCTTTGATGGAGGGCACGCAAGGCACCCTCGGCTCGGGCTACTGGAAGAATTTCTTCAACTGATCGATGTTGGTGGGATCGCGTTTGGCCATTCTCGCCCAGCTCGCCTGCGTGGCAGCCGCCAGGAATTTGTCGCGGCCGGCGCCGGTCAAGCTGATCACCTTCTGCCCGCCGTCAATCATCGCCTGTGCCTGTTTTTCGGACTGGGCAAGGTTGGCGTCATAGCTCGCGCGCTCGTATTCGACGGCCGTGTCGGCAAGCAGCTTCTGCGCTTCGGGCGACAGCGTGTCCCATTTGGCCTTGTTGATCGAGATCAGCACGTCGGTTTTGAAGAACTGCGGGTCGACACGGTATTTGGTGAATTTGTCCCAGCCGAACGACGCATAGCCAAACACGGTATACGCGTTGGCATTGACGACGCCGCGCTCGAGCGAGGTATAGACATCCCCCGGCGCCTGCACGATCACCGTTGCGCCCAAGGATTCAAGGAAATCGCGGTAGAGCGGCGACGAGCGGATTTTCAGGCTGCCCCAGTCGATGCTGCCTTCGCTGTTGAGCTTGGGTTCGTCGACGGTGAAGACGTTGAAGCCCGAGCCCGCGTCGACATGCGCCAGCAGGTGGGCATTGGCCTTCTTCTCGAAAATTCCGCTGATGAAATCCCAGCCGCCATTGTCGCGGACCTCCCACGGCGTCTTCGTCGATGCGGAGAAAACCTCGCCTTCGGGCACGAGTTCGAGGAACTGCCCTGCCGGTGTGTCGATCACATCGATCAGGCCGCTCCTGAGCGCCGCGCCCTGCTGGATCGGCGGAATGACCTCCGGCCCGCCACGGACGTTGATCTGGACCACGCCCTTGCCCTTTTCGTTCACCTTCTGAACGAACTTCAGGAAGCTCTGCGCGTAGCCGTTCTGCGTCGGCGTAAAATGCACGGCGTTGAGGACGACCTCTTCGGCCGCGGCGCTACCCGCCACACCCGACATGAGTGCAGCCAGAACAAGGGATTTCCAAATGCGCATTGCCATACTCCCTTTGATAGTTCGTCCATGATCGGGTTCGATCTAAAATTGCAATCGCCGCGCCGCCGCGTGAACGGCGGTTAGTTGGCATCATCTCCTACTGTCAGGAACCGCCCATGCGCGTAGAAGACCGGCGATCGATGAGCGCGGTCCAGCGCAACGCCCGACACGATGCCGATGACGATCATGTGCGATGCCCGCACGATGATTTCGGCCACCCGGCATTCGAATATTGCCCGTGCGCCGACAAGCAAGGGCGCGCCGGTTTCGCCACGCACCCATGATCCGGACGAGAACCGCGCGGCGCCCTTGGCTTTGGTCATGCCGCCAAAGGCACGTACAACGTTCTCCTGGTCGCCGGCGGGAAGATTGACCGAAAACGGCAAACCTTCGTGAATGACCGAGGCAAAGGTGCTGCCGCGGTTGACACAAGCCAGCAGCGACGGCGGCTCGGCGCTGAACGAGCAGAGAGCCGTCGCCGTGATGCCGCAAAAACCGATCTCGTCATGTTCCGACGCGAGGATGGCGACCGAGCCCGCCACGGCCCGCATAGCCTGCTTGAACGCGCGCGGATTGATGGCGTCGTGCCCATCCACCCACGGCGTCGGAATGGCGGCCGCCGGCATCAATTTACTCGAAGCCCGGCCTGGCGCATCAGCGGCAGCACGCGGTCGCAGAAGAAGGGCAATTCGTAGGTGTAGTTGACGAATGTGAGGGCGGCGCCGGAATAACCCTGTTCCATGATCTCGGTGAGGTCGTCGACGATCTTTTCCGGCGTGCCGATGAGCGGGAACGTCCCGGCACCACCGGCGAACCTTTGCCGATATTCGGTGAAAGCCTTCGCATCGTGCGAGTTCGCGAATTCCTTCTTCTTGCGCATGTGCTCGTCGACCGCACCCTCGTCCGCGCATTCCAACGCGTAGTGCCGGTAGTAATCCTCGGCTTCCTGCTGGGTCTCCCGGCAGACGACGTGACAAACCGTATAGACGCCGACTTCGCGCCCGACTTCGGCCGCGCGGTTGGTGATGTCGACCACATGCGCACGGCCGTCCGCAATTTCGGAAAAGGTCGAAAACAGATAATCGCAGTGGCGCGCTGCGTAGTTGCGCCCCGGCGCGCCGAAGGCGGCGTTCATGGTCACCGGTCGCGGCGCCTGCAGGCTTGGCGGCCGGCTGACGACGCCCTTCAGATCATAGAACTCGCCGCCGAAGTCGAACGGCTCCCTCGATTGATAGGCACGCGCGATGATGTTGATCCATTCCTCGGCCTGATCGTAGGTCCGCTCGCCGACCGTCTGCCCGAACATGGCGAACTCATCCGGGTTCCAGCCGCAGACGATGTTCAAGCCGGCACGCCCGTTGGAGATGTGGTCGACCGTCGCCAGCGCTTTGGCAGCCTGCAGCGGATGAACCAGCGGTACATGCACCGTCATGAACAGGCCGATGTTTTCCGTGGCGACAGCAAGGCCCGCCGCCCAGGTGAACGTCTCGAACGACCATTCCCGCACATGCGTCAAACCGCCGAAGCCGCGCCAGCGGGCGATCGGCAGCAGAAACTCGAGGCCGGCGCGATCGGCGATGCAGGCGGAGTTTAGGTTGTCTTCCCAGCGGGCACGCCAGCGCTCGGGAACGGTGGTCATTGCCAGGCCGCCATCGGCATTCATTGAAAAGACGCCGAGTTTGAACCTGTTCGGCCCTTTCAGCGGGTGCTGCTTCCTGATCATGCTTTCCCCTGCCGCGACATGCCCTCACCTTCACCGTTGGAGTTTTGAAACGGTGGGCTAAGCTTCGTGAAACGCTCCTCGGCGTTCTGAATGAAGTGGGTCATGCGGTCGTAAGCGGCGACGGCGTCGCGCTTGACGAATGCCTCATAGATTGCGCGCATGCCGGCAACGATGACGGCCTGCGTCGGCTGGTGCGACAGCGTCCTTAAGCGGACGACGAGCACATGGTCGGCGAACCTTGCAATCGTTTGGGAAAGGCGCTCGTTCTCGACGGCGCCGAGCCAACAATTCCTGAATGCCGAATTGGCCTGGAAAAAGCGGTCGGCATCGCCGGCGGCGGCCGCAGCCTCGGCCTCCCGAAGCGCGGCTGCCAGCGTCTTGAGGCCAGCGGCGTCAAGTGTCCGTGCGGCGTGCGCGGCGGCCCGTGGCTCAAGCAGGCGGCGGACCTCGAAGATGTCGGCGACATCCGTCGCGGTAAGCGTGGGCAGGGTGAAGCCGCGTGTGGTGCCGACGAGATAGCCCTCATGCACCAACTGCATCAAGGCGTCGCGAACAGGCATTCTGGAAATACCGAGCTGGGCGGCAATATCGACATCGACGAGCTTCTGGCCAGGCGCCAATTCGCCATGCTGTATCGTCAGCCGGATTTGTTGATAGACCTGGGCACGCAGATTGCCATCGCCAACCCGTTTGAGCTCTATCGTTTCCGTCATCCACGCCTTCCCATGCGAAGATTTCGTATATCGTTTGAGGCTGTGTTCTCGCAGTCGTGCCGTTTGAAATGCAGCCACGTGTCGGCAGAAATCGACCTATCAGCCATGTTCCCGGCTCAAGTGGAGCATAGGCTGGATCACCTGGCAAGATGTTTTAAGTTTATAATGTATACTGTTTGAGTTCGCTGTCCGGAGGGCAATGGGTCACGCCATCTGTGCTGCCGCGCCGCGCGACGGCGGGGACAGCCAGCGATTCCGCGCGGTTCGGTAAAAAGCGTACAGACGTTTTTCCGTGACACATCGAAGTTGACGGATTTAACTAAAATTACTTGCGATCTGCGCGCGCCGGCACGCCCACCCCGATCCCCTCGCCGGTACGCATTACTGGATCGCCCGCCGTATCGAAAGGTGCGGCGGGCTTTTCGTTTCGTTTGGCGGGGAGGCGCTTATGCGAGACTTGCCCAGGAATATCGACGCCGACGTCGTGATCGAAATCAGCAAGCTGCTCGACGACCGGGCGAAGTCCGTGCCAGTGCCGGTGCACAAGCTGGCGGCGATGATCCGGCTGGGCGTCGAGACGCGTCTGACCGATCACTCCATCGAAGAACTGATCGTGGAAATGGCCGCGACGCGGGGGCTTCCGATGCTGTTCGACTTGCCGGTGGTCGACAACGTCGTGCCGATTGCCTCGGCGCGCCGTCCCCGCTGACACTTCGCTCGAACCTCACCGATCGTCGCGTCGCCGGCCGACGTCACGTGTCCTGATGCGCGGGCCGGGTGTCGCCTTTCTTTTCGGGGTCGTGGGTATGGTGGCTGTCGCGTTCGCCACCGCCGCCGGAGACCCTGCTGTGGCTGCGACGGTCGGAGTCGGCCGGCGGCTTTTCGACGCTCAGCGGCTTCTTGGCGTTTTCGTGCGCGGCGCCGGGACCGCCCTGGCGGATGCTGGCAGGAGTCTTCTTCGACGTGGACATGACCTAGCGATCCTGGACGTTGCCTTGATGGGTGGTGTTGACCTTCGTATTGCCTTGCTGGCCCTGCTTGTCGGGATCCGGAACGGCTGATGGCGGTGCCTGTTCGGCTGCTACCGATTTTTTGTCACCGGCGCCCTTTGGGCTCAGGTTCTTCGGCGGCACAGGGGGAGGTTTTGTGCTCATGGCGTGTCTCCTTCCGCCACCCAAACAAGCGGCTCGGGAGAAAGGTTCCCGATGGGCCGGTCCGAACGGCAATTGCCGCGAATAGCCGGGCCCGCAGGCCGTGGCTTGGCCGGCGGGATCCAGGATTATTTCTTGATGATGTTTCCGTTGTTCAGATCGAAGGCCTGGGCGCCGAACGCCTGCCTGAAGAAATCCTCCTGCAGATCGCCCCATTCGCCAAGATAGGCGCCGCAATTGCTGCAATAGATCGGCGTCGAATCCTTCGGGTTGTCGGGAATTTCCATCAGGATCGTCCCACACGCCTTGCAATCGAGCTTGTCATCCAAACGGCGGCCCATTGGCCTATAATTGCGCGTTTTCGGCCGCGCGCCAATTGTCGTATTCGTACGAAACTGCGAACGGTACGTTTTCCACCTGCAGGCGGGCAGCAGGCTAGCGGTCCGCCGGATTTCCGAACGCCGGATCGCGCCGCCTCGAATACCTTCCCACCCGCGGCAGCTCGTCTGGAAAGTCGACCCAGGGAAGCCTCATGTCCCAATATGCGTGGGCCTGCGGCGGAAACCGTTCGGGGTGGTCGAGAAAGCCGATCGACAGATAGAGTTCGTCGGGCAGGCCCTGGTCGACATAGCCGATCGATGTTCCGCAATCCGCACAGAAGGACCGGAGCACGCCGGGGGTTTTCGAAAAGGTCTTGGGCGTGCCGGTGAGCAATGTGAATTCGGAAGGCCGATAGCCGACCCACACCGTTAGCGGGCTTCCTATCGCCTTGCGGCAGTCGTCATCGTGATCGGAGCAAATCCAGAACGGCTCGCCGCGCATCTCCGCCGTTATGGCGCCGCAAAAACAGGACCCCGTTTCAGTTCGTGGCATTGCCTGCCTTCATTGCTGAGTCTCACTCATTGCTGGCCTGGCATTTCGGTATTTTCCTTGGGGTTCTTCTTGATGCCCGCGGCAGGCGAGGTATCGGCCGGAGCATTGCCACCCTGGTTCTGTTCAGGGGCTCTTTTGAGCGGCGAAGTTCGCCAGCCCATATCGCCGTACAAAAAGCCGATGAGAAAGCCGACGATGATGATGGCCGAAATCACCATCGCAATTAACGCGTTACGTCGCTCCATTTCGCGCGGCTCCTTTCTTCGAGCCGAACAAACGATGGCGGAAATGGTTCCGGCGAGACGGAACGGCGTGACGGGACGGAGCCGGCCGGGAACATTCAGCCTCACGGCGGGTTCGTATGAGTGCTCTTCTTACAGGGAGTGGCTTGCATGAGACCCGCCGTAACCGATCGCATCGAAACCAAGAAATACGACCACCCGACAGGCGGCTGGGGATCGCTCAAATCACTGGTCCGCAAGGCGCGAGGCGAAGGCCTGCTGTTGTCCGGGATATGGAGCACGCTGCTCAAGCAGAACAAGGCCGACGGCTATATGTGCGTGTCTTGCTCATGGGCAAAGCCAGCCCAGCCGAGGCCTTTCGAATTCTGTGAAAACGGCGCCAAGGCGACGATGTGGGACCAGACCAAGCTGCGCTGCGAACCGGCTTTCTTCGCCGAGCATTCGGTGACGGAACTGCTCGATTGGCCGGACCACGATCTTGAGAAGCAGGGCAGGCTTACCGAGCCCATGCGCTACAATGCCGCCACCGACCGTTACGAGCCGGTTTCCTGGGACGATGCATTCCGCGACATAGCTGCCGAACTGCGGCGGCTCGATCCCAAATCGGTGGTGTTCTACACGTCCGGCCGGGCCTCGCTCGAGGCCTCGTTCATGTACCAGCTTTTTGCGCGGATCTATGGGTCTTCGAACCTGCCCGATTCGTCCAACATGTGTCATGAATCGACCTCCGTCGGCTTGCCGGAATCGATCGGCTCGCCGGTGGGGACCGTGCAGCTCGAAGACTTTGCGAAATGCGACATGATGTTCTTCTTCGGGCACAACACCGGGGTGACGGCGCCGCGCCTGCTGCATCCGCTGCAGGAGGCACGTCAACGCAACGTGCCCGTCTTCACTTTCAATCCCTTGCCCGAGCGGGGACTGAAGCGCTTCAAGAATCCGCAAAACCCCCTCGACATGCTGTCGCCCGGACCGGGTACCAAAATGTCCAGCGACTACTTCCAGGTTCGTTCGGGCGGCGATATCGCCGCGATGACGGGTATCGCCAAGGCGTTGCTGGCGCTCGACGACGACGCCCGCGAAAGCGGCAGGACGCGTGTCCTCGACACGGCTTTCATCGCCGAACACACGCATGGCTTCGCCGAATTCGAAGCCTTCCTGCGCAAAACCCAGTGGAGCGATATCGTTGCGCGATCCGGCATTGCGCTGACCGACCTGGAGCATGTCGCCGAGGTCTACAGCCATGCCAACGCGGTGATCGGCAATTACGGCATGGGCCTGACCCAGCATCGGCACGGCACCGAGAACGTCCAGATGCTGTGCAACCTTTTGATGCTGCGCGGCAATATCGGAAAACCCGGCGCCGGCATTTCGCCGCTGCGCGGCCATTCCAATGTCCAGGGACAGCGCACCGTCGGCATATCGGAAAAGCCCGAGCTCGTCCCGCTCGACAGGTTCGCCGAGTTCTACGCCTTTGAACCGCCGCGCGAGAAAGGTCTCGATACGGTCGAGACCTGCGAAGGCGTCATCGACGGATCGGTCAAGGGCTTTGTCGGGCTCGGCGGCAATTTCGTGCGGGCCGTGCCGGAAACCGGCCTGGTCGAGAAAGCCTGGCGTGGGCTCGACCTGCATGTCGAGATCGCGACCAAGCTCAACCGCAGTCACCTGATCGCCGGCCGGACAACCTATTTGCTGCCTTGCCTGTCACGCCTGGAAAGAGACCATCAGGCAAGCGGCGACCAAAGGGTGTCGGTAGAGGATTCCACCGCCTGTATCCACGGCTCGTTCGGATCGCAACCTCCGGCTTCGCCGCATCTGCTTTCAGAGCCCAGGATCGTCGCCGAACTCGCCAAGGCCACGGTGCCGGGCAGGAGTTCGATCCCATGGGATGAGTGGGTTGGGGATTATTCCCGCATCCGCGACGAAATCGAGCGCTGCTACCCCCAACATTTCCGCGACTTCAACGAGCGTTTCCTGACGCCCGGCGGCTTCCATCGCGACATCAAGGCGAGCAAGCGGGTGTGGGAGACGCCGAACAAGAAGGCCAATTTCAAGCTGCCAAGTGGCCTTGAAACCGATCCTGACATCGATGTCGCCGGCGATGATGTGCTGACACTGATCACGGTGCGCTCCAACGACCAGTTCAACACGACCGTCTACGGCTACAACGACCGGCTGCGCGGCATCAGCGGCACACGCATGGTGCTGTTGATGAATGAAAAGGATATCCAGCGCCTCGGTTTGAGCGCGGGACAGGAGGTCGATCTCGAAGCCAACGCGCGGGACGGTGTGGAGCGCCGCGTGCACGGACTGCGCATCACGCCTTACTCGGTGCCGGAGGGAAATTGCGCCGGTTACTACCCCGAGCTCAACCCGCTGGTTCCTTTGTGGCACAGAGCCGAGAGGGCTCATGTTCCGGCGGTCAAATCGGTACCGGTGCGGATATTGCCATAGGCGTTCGTCGTTCGCGGCAGGCACGCACCACGCCGATGTGACCTGGCGCCACTTTCAATCGCGACCTCAGCCGGCTCGCGCGAGTTCATCCACGGCATTCAGGATCGCACTCTGGCTCGCCGGCTTCTGCACCATCCTGCAAGCGCGGAACCCGGCTGGAATTTCGCGTTCGCCAAAGCCTGAGAGGAAGGCGAACGGAACACCGCGCGTCCGTAACGCTTCCGCGATCGGATAGCTGGTCTCGTCGTTCAGCTGGATATCCAGCAACGCGGCGTCAATCCCGCCTTCGCCAACGAGCCGGAGTGCCGCCGTTACCGACGAAACAGGTCCAACCACCTGATGGCCGGCTTTGCGCAGGTAAGCCGCCGCGTCGTCGGCGATCAGCCATTCGTCCTCGACGATCAGCACACGCATCTTTCCGGTCACGACGAGCCCTCACGGGTCAGAGGGAATGCGATTTCCGCCTCCAAACCATTTGAGTGGAAAGTTGTTTCAACCTTTCCGCCCAGCCGGTAGCCGATTTCTCCGCGCAGAAGAGTAAGGCCGAAGCCGCTGTCGGTTGGCTCCTTGATGCGGGGGCCGCCCTTCTCGCGCCAAGTGAGCCTGAAGGTTCCGTCCGCCACCGACCATTTCACGACTATCCGCCCGGCAGGTTTCGAAAGTGCGCCATATTTCGCGGCATTCGTCGCCAGTTCATGGATTGCCATGCCGAAGGAAAGCCCTTGTACCGGCTTGAGGCTCACCCGTTTGCCATGGAGTTCGAACCGCTCGGCCCCGAAGGGATCGAGTTCCTGGCGCAGCAGTTCCTCGACGGAAGCTTCGGTCCAGCTTTCTCGCGAGAGCAGACTGTATGCTCGTGACATCGCCTGCAGGCGGCCGATCAAGGCGTCGGCGAACTCGTCTTTCGACGCCGAGTTTTCACGGGTCCGGTTGGTGATGCTGGCGACGACCGCCAGCATGTTCTTGACGCGATGGTTCAGCTCCGAGATGAGCACCTGCTGACGCTCTTCCGCCTGCGCCAGCGTCGTCACGTCGATCATGGTCACGACCACGCCTTGGACGCCGCCGCTCTTGTCCCGATAAGGGTTGATGCGAACCAGGTGAAACCGGCCGTTGTCATCGCGCGCAAGGTGATGGTTCAGGGTCTCTCCCGTCTCGAACACCGCCTGGATGTGCCGCTTCAACTCGGGGTAATCGAGTCGGCTCGAAAGATCGGTCAGCGGGCGGCCGACATCGGACGGACGCAAGTTGAAGAACGATGACGCGGCGGGAGTGAAGGTCCGCACCACAAGGTTGCGGTCGAGGAAGATGGTGGCGATTTCCGTGCTTTCGAACAAGTTTCTGAGATCGCTGTTGGCGCGATCGAGTTCCTCTATCTTGCCGGTCAGCTCCGCGTTGATGGTGTTTAGCTCTTCATTGAGCGACTGCATCTCCTCCTTCGAGGCCTCAAGCTCCTCATTGGTCGACTGCGCCTCTTCATTGACGGAGACGAGTTCCTCGTTCGAAGATTTTACTTCCTCCAGCGCGGTTTCGTATTCCTCGATGGTCGATTGCAGCCGCTCGCGTGTGTCGCGCAACTCCCGCTCGAGATCGGCCGCGTCGTCGGTGCCGCGGCTTTCGTGTGCCGGCTCGGAGCGGATCTGGGACTGTCCCACCGGATTGAACAGGACGAGGTAGAGGGGCTCGCCATTACCCCGTTCCGTGTATGGCTCGACCGTCAATGTAATGACCTGAAGCTGTCCGTCGTCTTCCTCGACCGCTATGTTCTCCCGCACGACCGTGCGGCGCGTCGTGGCTGCTTCCCGCAACGCGGCGCGCAGTTCCAGTCTCAGCCCGTGGCGGGCCTGGGTCAGCAACTGCCGGCTCGGGGCGCCTTGCGGCGCTTCCAGATATTTGCCCGTCCGCGCCGAATAGTAGACGATGTCGCCATCGCCATTGACCAGAACGTGAGGCGGGGCGAACCGCTCCAGCACCTGAGCCTCGATCGCCTGGCGCAGTGAATGGCTGGCCGCATCCTTCTTCGAGCCGCCGCGTCCGACCGGAAGGGCACCCGTGCGGCCATTGCCGATCAGGACCGGCGGCCGCGGCGTGGCATGTTCCCGCGCCTGGAATATCCGCTGCTTCTTGTCGACCGTGGCGAACAGGTCACCGTGCTGACCGATGGTTTCCGAGGTCCCGAGGAACAGATAGCCGCCCGGGCGCAGCGCATAGTGGAAGATCGGGATGACCCGGTTCTGGATCTGCGGGCCGAAATAGATCAGCAGGTTGCGACACGAAATCATGTCGATGCGCGAGAAGGGAGGGTCGCGGATAATGCTGTGCGGCGAAAAGATGCACAGTTCGCGCACCTCCTTGCCGAGCACATAGCTCTCGCCGTCACTGTGGAAAAAGCGTTGCCTGCGCTCGGGCGAAAGCCCGTGCAGCAGCGCTTCTGGATAACGTGCCGCACGCGCCACCGCGAGCGCCGGCTCATCGATGTCGGTCGCGAATATCTGGACGCGCGGTGGCGCCGAAAGCTTCTCCATGCGCTCGCGCATCAGCATGCCGATCGAGAACACCTCCTCGCCGGTGGCGCAGCCGGGCACCCACACACGCACCGCATCGGAGGCGTTCTTGCCTTCGAAAATCTGCGGTATGATCTTGTCCTCCAGCAATTTGAACGCTTCGGCGTCGCGAAAAAAGCTGGTGACGTTGATGAGGAGGTCGCGAAACAGCTTCGCCACCTCGTCCGGATCCCTTTTCAGCCGTTCTGTGTAGGTGGTGATCGACTGCAGCTGCGTTATCTGCATGCGCCGCTTTACGCGACGCAGGAACGTCTTGGCCTTGTAGCCGGAAAAGTCGTGACCGGAATGGCTGCGCAAAATGGTGTAGATTTCATCGCGGGCTCGATCCATCTCGGCCTTGTGTTCGTCGTCTGCTTCGGTCAGGCCGTTCAGCACGTCGAAACCGCGGACAAACGCCTGAAGCTTTGCACCGATCTGCTCGGCGGGCGCCGCTATGTCGATCAGGCCGCTCGAAATCGCGCTCTGCGGCATGGCTGGATTGCGCGGGCCGGAACCGTTGGAGGCCTGGGCAATGGTCAGCCCGCCATGCTCCTTGATTGCCCTGGCGCCGAGCGTGCCGTCCGAATCGCCACCCGACAAGATAATGCCGACGGCATACTCGCCCTGGTCCTCGGCCAATGCGCTGAAGAAGATATCGATCGGCTTGCGCTCGCGGCTGAACGTGTTCGGCCGGCGCAGCGAAAGCGCGCCCTTACGGATGGTGAGAACGACGTTTTGCGGCATCACATAGACCTGGTCGGGTTGGACCGCTGCCCCCTCCTCGGCCACCAAGACCGGCATTTCGGTGTAACGTCGGATGACCTCGTGCAGCAGGCTTTCCCGCTCCGGGCTGAGGTGCGTGACGACGACGAACGCCATGCCGGTGCCGCCGGTCATTCCCTTGAACAAGCCCTCCATCGCCGGAATGCCGCCGGCCGATGCACCGACGCCGACTATGGGAAATCTGCCATTCTGGGATGCCACGCCAAGCCCCTGGTAACAGCCGCGAACACAAAGCCGTCAAACGACCCTAATCACGCCTCAGACTAAGACCGGGCCGAGCCTGAGGCCAGTAAATAGTCCAGTAACGGAACAAAGCACCGCGGCTGGGCATTAACATTTGACTTCGGAGGCGGTTCCAATGGCAAGACGACCACCTGAAATAAAGCCGGCCAAGCGAATCCTGTTGCCCTCGCCGGATCTGACCAAGTTCCCGGTATCTGAAAACATCCCGCCTCGCCTGCTCGCGCTCGCGGAACGGTTGCAAGAGGTCCTGGCCCGCCATTTTGCGGAAGTCCGCGCCGACAGCCGTAAATTCCGCAGGAAGAAGGAACAATGAGGTGCGCGACCTGCAAGGCTTGCATATCCTGATCGTCGAGGACGAATGGATGCTGGCGGGCGATCTTGCACGTTACTTCAGCAAGATGGGCGCCGTGGTGCTTGGCCCGGTGGCGACGGTCGAACAGGCATCGAAACATACGGACGAGGCGGAGGCCGCGATCCTGGACGTCAATCTCAACGGACGACGGGTATTCCCGATCGCCGACGAGTTGATGCGCCGTGGCGTGCCGTTCGTGTTTTTCAGCGGCGATGAAGACATCGTTATTCCTGAGCGCCTTCGCTATGCCAGCAGCCTCCGAAAATCCTCGAACGGCCAGGCTGTCTTCGATGCTCTCTTCCCAGCCGAGACGTCGGCATCGAAAGGAGGCCGAGCGTCGGAGCCCTCGGACGACGTATTTTCGCTGCTGCCCAAGCTCAGGCTCGCGGCGCGCCTGCTGCTGGGAGATGTGGAGGCCTCCGACCGGCTGGTCGAGCGAACGCTCGAACAGGCCATCGGCGAAATCGACAAGAGACGATCCGGCTCCTCCACGGAGGACTGGCTCAACGGCATCATGCGAAACATCGTCAGGGCACGCGGGCCAAACCTGCTGCACTGACCGTGGCCGCTGTTTGCCGCGATCCTACTTCCGGCTGCGTTCGACGAATTTGTTGAAGCGGCTGGTCTTTCCGCCGCTGGTCTCATCCTGGTAGAGGAAGGCCAGTTCGTTCTCATCGAAGATCCTGAAGAACTCGTCCCATTCGACAGGCTCGAACGTCTCTTCAGGCTCGCCGAAGTCGATGCGCAGTATGCCTCCCTCGCCCTTGGTGCGCACCACCGCCGGTCGCCCGTCGCGGTCCTCGGCCCAACGGCGGATTTCGTCGTGATCGGTGGTCGTCCTGGATTCAGACATCGCAATCTCCCTTCGATTCCACCGCAGGCCGCGAGATCTCACGCGTTGCTCCGGTCTGCCCTCACACAACCAGCAGATGCATTGCTGCCCGGCATGTGCGCGCGGTTGGTTGATTATGGCTCCTAACACCAAGCGCGCTTCGATGTTCCCGTGCCCAGCCCGAGGCGGGGTCGCTTTCGGAGCGCAGCGTTCCGGGAACTTTGTTGAAGCAAGGGAACAAACCTTTCGCCCGGAAGTTTGGGGCGGCAAAGCCATTCGTATGAGGAGTTGTCGTGAAACGTATACTGGTCACGGGAGGCTGCGGTTTTATCGGCCGCCACGTCGCCCAGGAACTCGTTGAACATGGCTATGGGGTTTCAATTCTCGATGCGCTGCTGGACCAGGTGCATGGTGGCGAGGCAATCAGCCTGCCGCCAGGCGCCAAGCTGATCAAAGGCGACGTTCGCGATCGCGACGGCATCTCAGAGGCGGTCGACGATGTCGACGCGATCATTCACCTGGCGGCTGAAGTGGGCGTCGGCCAGTCCATGTACGAGATCGCCCGCTATGTCGGCGCCAACGACCTCGGCACCGCCACGTTGCTGGAAGCGCTGATCAAACGCCCGATCGAACGGATCGTCGTTGCTTCGTCGATGAGCGTCTATGGCGAGGGTCTCTATGCGACGCCGGACGGCCGGCGCATCGACAATGCAAGACGGCAGCCGGACGATATCCGCAGCGCCCAATGGAATCCCCTGTCCCCGGAAGGTGAAGTCCTGTCGCCGCTGCCGACCGACGAACAGAAACCGGTCGATCTCGCCTCAATTTACGCGCTGACGAAATACGCCCAGGAACGCGCCGTACTGATCTTCGGCGAAGCCTATGGGGTCGATGCGGTGGCGCTGCGCCTGTTCAATGTCTTCGGCGCCGGACAGGCGCTCTCGAACCCGTATACCGGCGTCCTCGCGAACTTCGCCTCGCGCATCGCCAACGGCCAGCGGCCGCTGATCTTCGAGGACGGCGAACAGCAGCGCGATTTCGTGCATGTACGCGACGTCGCCCGCGCCTTCCGGCTGGCGCTGGAACAGCCGCAGGCACGCGGCCACGTCATCAACATCGGCAGCGGGCGAGCCTACGCGGTCAGCGATGTCGCCCGGCTGCTCGCCGAAGCGATGGGCGTGCCTGGCCGCCAGCCGGAAATCCTCGGCAAGGCACGCTCCGGCGATATCCGCAATTGCTTTGCCGACATCTCCAAGGCGCGCGAACTGCTCGGCTTCCAGCCGCAGTACCGGCTGGAGCATTCGCTCGGCGATTTCGTCGCCTGGGTGCGCAACACGGTCGCCATCGATCGCAGCGCCGAGATGAAGCGGGAACTCGAAGCGCGAGGGCTGGTATCATGAGACCGGAGTCACCCGATTTTCGCGAAATGCCCATCGCCATTATCGGCGGCAGCGGCTTCATCGGCTCCAACCTCGCCGACAGCCTGTTGTCGGATGGCGAACTGGTGCTGGTCATCGACAACCTGAGCCGTCCCGGCGTCGAGCAGAACCTGGAATGGCTGACGCAAAAGCACGGCAGCCGCCTGACCATCGAAATCGCCGATATCCGCGACGCAGAGGCGCTCGCGCCGCTGGTGGCGCGTTCGAAGGCGGTTTTCCACTTTGCCGCGCAGACCGCCGTCACCACGAGCCTGGTTCGGCCGGACGAGGATTTCGACGTTAACCTGCGCGGAACGTTCAACGTCCTGGAAGCCGCTCGCCGCGGCGGCAAGCGCATCCCCGTCGTTTTCGCCAGCACCAACAAGGTCTATGGCCGCCTCGCCGACCTCGCCATGCGCGAAGAGGACGGCAGATACGCGCCTCGCGACGCGGCCATCCATGCGCACGGCATCGACGAGACGCGCGGCCTCGATTTCTGCACGCCCTATGGCTGCTCCAAGGGCGCGGCGGACCAGTATGTCCTCGACTACGCCAAGTCATACGACCTGCCGACGGCGGTGCTGCGCATGAGCTGCATCTATGGACCGCGCCAGTTCGGGACGGAGGATCAGGGCTGGGTCGCCCACTTCCTGCTTAGCGCCTTCTCCGACCGGCCGATCACCATCTATGGCGACGGCAAGCAGGTGCGCGACATCCTCCACGTTGCCGATGCGGTCGCGGCCTATCGCGCCGTGCTCGACCGGATCGAGGAAATCAGCGGCCAGGCATTCAATCTCGGCGGCGGACCACAAAACGCCGTCAGCCTGCGCATGCTGCTGAAGGAGATTCGCGACATAACGAAACGTGACGTTCCGATCCGTTACGACCGCGAACGCACCGGCGACCAACCGTTCTTCGTCGCCGACACACGCGCGATCGAGGCGGCGCTGGGATGGAAAGCGCACGTCCCGTGGCAAAACGGCATCCGCGACCTCGCCGACTGGCTGCAGCGTCATCGCCTCGACCCGCATCCCGAACCGGCGAGGTACGTGGCATGAAGGTCGCCCTGGTCAATCCGTCCTGGACGTACCAGGACAGCATCTATTTCGGCTGCCGCCAACCGCATCTGCCGCTCGAACTCGGCTATTCGAAAGCGCTGCTCGAAGCCGCCGGCCACGAGGTGCTGATGCTGGACGGGCAGATCCAGAAGCTCGACAACGCCGCGCTCGCCGATCGCGTCGCCGCATTCGAGCCTGGCATGACCGTCGTCAGCACCGCGCCGACCTACCTGTTCTGGCGCTGCGCACCGCCCGAGTTGCGCGTGGCGGCCGATTTCCTCAACCATCTTGCCGGGCGCGGCGGTCGCACCGTCGCCGTCGGGCCGCATGGCTCGGCGACGCCGACGCCGACTTTGCGCAAGCTTGGCGTCGACATCGTCGTGCGCGGCGAATGCGAGGAAGTGGTCGCGGAACTTGCCCGACGCGACGACTGGACTGCGGTGCCGTCCACGGCCCATTTCGAGGATGGAGAACTGGTCTCGAACGGCGGCGTGCATGCGAGCTCGTTCATCGATCACCCGCCGCTCGAATGGCCATCGGACTGGATTGCCGCCCATTCGCACCACCATCATCGCTTCGACGACAACCAGGTCGGTTTTGGCGCGGAGGTCGAGGCGTCACGCGGCTGCCCGTATAATTGCAGCTTCTGCGCCAAGATCGATTTCCGCGATGCCTATCGCCGCCGGAACCACGAAGCAGTGATCGCCGAGATCGACCGGCTGATCGCACAGGGTGTCGGCTACATCTACTTCATCGACGAGATCTTCCTGCCGCAAAAGGCATTGCTGGAGGCGCTGGTCGATCGCGATGTGAAGTTCGGCGTGCAGACCCGTATTGACCTCTGGAAGCCGGAATTGCTGAAGCTGCTCGGTGCCGCCGGCTGCGTCTCGATCGAGGCGGGCCTGGAAAGCCTGACTGTGGAAGGCCGCGCCATGCTGGCAAAACGCTGCCGTTTGGGCACCGAGGAGCTGGCCGCGTTGCTGGTCGACGCAAGGCGCCACGTGCCGTTCGTGCAGGCCAATCTGATCGGCGTGGTCGAGGACGATCCCGCGCTCGTCGATTATTGGCGGAAGCACCTGATCGACAACGGCGTTTGGGCCAACGAACCGGTGCCGCTCTATCCTTATCCGAGTTCGCCGAGCTACCGCGAACTTTGGGGCGAGCCGGACGATCTCGCCTGGGAGCGCGCGCATGAACATTACCTCGCATCCTTCCGAACGTTCAGCGACATCCAGGAGAAGCGTCCGCGTCCGCTGGCCGAATTGGAGGCCACATGTTGCGGACGCTGAGCCCGCCGCGTCGCATACTGATGACCGTCGATGCCGTCGGTGGCGTCTGGCGCTATGCGCTCGATCTGGCCAGGCAACTGGTCGCCGGCGGCGACAGCGTCGTGCTTGCCGGGCTTGGTCCGGAACCGTCCAGGCAGCAGGCGGAGGAGGCCCAGTCATTCGCGGCGCTGACCTGGCTCAACACGCCGCCCGACTGGATGACCCGCAACGAGCACGACCTCGACACATTACAGCAGGAGCTGCACCCGCTCATACGTGACTACGCCGTCGAAATCGTCCATCTCAACGCGCCGACGCAGGCCGCGGGGCTCGATGTGCCCTGCCCGGTCGTGACGGTGTCGCATTCCTGCGTGGTGACATGGTTCCACGCCGTCAAGGGAAAGGCGGCGGACGGCGAATGGGCTTGGCAGAAGGACCGCAACCGGCGCGGTTTCGACAAAGCAGGCATTATCGTTGCACCCAGCCGCAGCCATGCCGACATGCTCGAAACCTGCTACGGGCCGATCGCCCACCTGAGCGTCGTCGGCAACGGGGCGCGGCCCGGCGCGAAGAGCGAAAGACGGGAATCGGTGGTTTTCGCCGCCGCGCGCTGGTGGGACGAAGGAAAGAATGCGGCGGTGCTGGACCAGGCCGCCTCCCTGACGCAATGGCCGGTCTTCGTCGCCGGCTCCTTGCAGGGCCCGGACGGCCAGCATGTTGGCTTCAGTCACGCCGTTCCGGTCGGACCGGTGCCACATGAGGAAGTGCGCTCGCTGATGGCCCGGGCAGGCATTTTCGTATCGCCGTCGCTCTACGAACCGTTCGGCCTGGCCACGCTGGAAGCCGCGATGTCGAAGACGCCTTTGGTGCTCGCCGATATCTCGACCTATCGCGAATTGTGGGACGGGGCGGCCATGTTCTTCGACGCGCGGGATTCGGGCGATCTCGCCAGATGCGTCAACAGCCTTTGCAGCGACGCGCAGCGCCGGCGAGAGCTCGGTGAAGCAGCGGCTCGCCGAAGCCGCAGATTTTCATTGGCAAGGCAGGCGACCGCCATGCGCGGCGTTTACGACAAGGCGGCCCTGGCCACCATGGCGGATAGTTGATCATGCGGTTTTTGTTCTACACCCACTCGATCGTTTCCGACTGGAACCACGGCAACGCACATTTCCTGCGCGGCATCATGCGCGAGCTGGTCGCGCGCGGGCACCAGGCTATCGCGCTGGAGCCCGCCGACGGCTGGAGCCGGTCGAACCTGCTGGCCGAGAAAGGGTCCTTCGCGATCGAGCGATTCCGGAAGGACTTTCCCGAGTTGATGCCGGTGACCTACGATGCCGCTTTCGACCACGAAGCCTGGATCTCCGACGCCGATGTGGTGATCGTGCATGAGTGGACCGAGCCGGACCTTGTTGCGCGGCTGGGCAGGGCGAAAGCAACTGGCGGCCGTTTCACGCTGCTGTTCCACGACACGCACCATCGCGCTATCTCGGCTACGCAAGCGATTTCCGCCTTGCGGCTTGAACATTACGACGGCGTGCTCGCCTTCGGCGAGGCGCTGCGGGAAAGCTATCTTCGCGCCGGATGGGGCAAGCGGGTCTTCACCTGGCATGAAGCAGCCGATGACCACCTGTTCCAGCCGCATCCTGAAATCGAGCGTGGTTCCGACCTTATCTGGATCGGCAATTGGGGCGACGACGAGCGCAGTGCCGAAATCAGGGAGTTCCTGGTCGGCCCGGTGCGTGAACTCGGCCTGAGCGGAACCGTCCACGGCGTTCGCTATCCGCGGGAGGCGCTCGCCGACCTTGCGGCCGCCGGCCTGCGCTGCGAAGGCTGGATCGCCAATGCCGACGTGCCGAAGGCATTCGCGGCGAACCGCATCACGATTCACATCCCGCGGCGTCCATACCGCGAAAGCCTGCCCGGCATCCCGACCATCCGCATGTTCGAGGCGCTCGCCTGCGGCATCCCGCTGGTTTCGGCGCCGTGGTCCGATGTCGAATGCCTGTTCAGGCCAGGCGTAGATTTTCTGTTTGCAAACAACGGTTCCGAGATGCGGCGTCATCTTCGCGCCGTGCTGCACGACGCGGATCTCGCCGCTTCTCTGGCGACGTCGGGCCTCGAGACCATTCGCTTGCGGCACACATGCCGGCACCGGGCGGATGAGCTGTTCGGCGTGCTCGCCGAATGCGGGCACCGCCAAGCCGCCGACACGATCCTTGCAAAGGAGGCCGCCGAATGAAGATCGCATTTTACGGGTCGAGCCTGCTGTCGTCCTATTGGAACGGCGCGGCCACCTATTACCGCGGACTGCTCAAGGCCCTGGCAAGGCTCGGCTACGACATCACCTTCTACGAGCCGGACGTCTACGATCGCCAGAAGAACCGCGATATCGAGGCGCCGGACTGGTGTGCCGTCGTCGTCTACGAGGCCACTCCGCATGCCATGATGCAGGTGGCGGCGCGAGCGGCGGAGGCAGATATCGTCGTCAAGGCGAGCGGCGTCGGTTTCGCCGACGACGCGCTCCTGCGGGCGGTGCTCGATCACGCCCGTGCCGATGCGCTCACCGTATTCTGGGATGTCGATGCGCCGGCGACGCTTGGCCAGTTGCGCGACGAGCCCGACCATCCGCTGCATCGCGCGCTGCAGGAAATCGACCTCGTGCTGACCTATGGCGGCGGCGACCCGGTGGTCTGGGCCTATCGGGCAATGGGGGCGGCCGAATGCGTGCCGATCTACAACGCGCTCGATCCGGAAACGCATCATCCGGTCGGCAAGGATATGCGCTTTGCCTGCGATCTCGCCTTTCTCGGCAACCGGCTGCCGGACCGCGAGGCGCGCGTCGAGGCCTTCTTCCTCGACCCGGCCGGCCGCTCCGCCGATCAGCGCTTCCTGCTCGGCGGATCGGGCTGGGGCGACAAGCAGATGCCCGCCAATGTCCGATGGCTCGGCCATGTCGGCACGCGTGACCACAATGCATTGAACGTCACGGCCAAGGCGGTGCTGAACATCAGCCGCGACAGCATGGCGGCCAATGGCTTTTCACCTGCGACGCGCGTTTTCGAGGCGGCGGGCGCCGGCGCATGCCTCATCACCGACGCCTGGCTCGGCGTGGACCTGTTCCTGAAACCCGGAGAGGAAATCCTGGTCGCGCGCGATGGCGAGGACGTCGCCGAGATCATGCAAAGCCTTAGTGCCGAACGGGCTAAGGCGATCGGGACATCGGCGCTTCGGCGCGTGCTTGGCGAACATACCTATACGACACGTGCCATTTTGGCCGACGCCATCTTCAGGCGCTATTTCGAGCGTCCGACCGTGGAGGCGGCCGAATGACAAAGCCGCTCGACATCGTCTTTCTTGGCCTGTCGCTCTCCTCATCCTGGGGAAACGGCCACGCCACCACCTTTCGGGGGCTGCTTAAAGGTCTCCACGAACTCGGCCACCGCGTCACTTTTCTCGAACGCGACGTGCCGTGGTACGCAAGTCACCGGGATCTGCGCGATCCCGATTTCTGCGCCTTGCGCTACTATGAAACGATCGATGATCTTCGCCGCAATTTTGCGCGCTGCCTGCGCGATGCCGATATCGTGGTCGTCGGCTCCTTCGTTCCCGAAGGCCCTGAAATCATCGACGTCGTGGCATCGCTGTGCACGGGTCAGTTCTGCTTCTACGACATCGACACGCCGATCACGCTGGCAAAGCTTTCGAGCGATGATTGCGAGTACATTGGCCGGCGGCAGGTCCCGTATTTCGACGTCTATTTCTCCTTCACCGGCGGGCCGACGCTTGCCCGTCTGACGGCGGAATTCGGCGCGAGGCGGGCCGAGCCGCTCTACTGCTCCGTCGACCCGGAACGGCATCACGGAACCGGTGATCCAACTCGATGGGATCTCGGCTATCTCGGCACCTACAGCCCCGACCGCCAGGCGACGCTGGAGGCGCTGCTGTTCGAACCGGCGCGTCGCATGCCGGAGCGCCGCTTCGTCGTGGCAGGCTCGCAATATCCGCGCGAAATCGCCTGGCCGGACAATGTGGATCGCATCGAACACCTGCCGCCGGCAGATCACGCCGCCTTTTACAGCCGCCAACGCTACACGTTGAACGTCACGCGCAGTTCCATGATCGCGGCCGGATGGTCGCCCAGCGTGCGCCTCTTCGAGGCAGCCGCCTGCGGTACGGCGATCATCAGCGATAGCTGGGCCGGACTGGACAGCCTGTTTCCAGAGCGGACGATCCACACGGCTCGCAGGACCGAGGACGTAGTCGGTATCCTGTCCGGGGAATCCGACGGCGCCCGGCTTGCCATGGCCAGGCAGGCGCGCGTGCTCATCCTCGCAGCTCACACAAGCATCGCAAGAGCCCGCGAATTCGTTTCGCTGCTGGCGCAGGCCAAATCGCCACGTTCTGTTCTCGATCTGGACGTCGAGAGCGCAGCATGACCCGCAGACGGGAGAAGATAGAGATGCAGCTATCAAGAAAGGCGCAACGGACCAAGACCGTGCTTGTCGCCGGCGGCGCAGGTTTCCTCGGTTCGCATCTTTGCGAGACAATGTTCCAGGCCGGCTGGCGCGTGATCTGCGTCGACAATTTCCTTACCGGCCGCATGGAGAACATAGCATCGATCGCCGATCGTCCGGATTTTCGGCTGATCAAGCAAGACATTTGCCGACCGTTGGAGCTTGGCGAACCGGTTGACCGCATCTTCAACATGGCGTGCGCGGCCTCGCCGCCGCGTTACCAGGCCGACCCGGTCCATACGACGCGGACTTGCGTCATCGGAACGCTCAATCTGCTGGAGCTCGCCGCCCGCAATGGCGCCCGGTTCCTGCAGGCGTCCACCAGCGAAATTTATGGCGATCCCGAACAGCATCCGCAGAAGGAAGACTATGTCGGCCACGTGAACTGCATCGGCCCCCGCGCCTGCTATGACGAAGGCAAGCGCACCGCCGAAACCTTATGCTTCGATTATTTGAGAATGGGAAAGGCCGATATCCGTGTCGCGCGCATCTTCAACACCTATGGTCCCAGGATGGACCCTGCGGACGGACGGATCGTTTCCAATCTGATCATGCAGGCACTCGAGAGACGGCCGCTGACGATATTCGGCGACGGGCTGCAGACCAGGTCGTTCTGCTACGTTTCCGATCTGGTCGACGGCTTGATCCGGTTGATGGAGGTCGATCCCAATCCACGCCAGCCGGTTAATCTGGGCAATCCGGGGGAGTTCACCATCCTGCAACTGGCGAGCCTGGTGAGAGGTATGACCGCAACCAAATCGGGCCTGAAATTCCTGCCGCTGCCGCAAGACGATCCTCGTCGTCGGCAACCCGACATTTCCCGCGCAAGAAAGCTTCTCGGCTGGTCGCCAAAAGTGCCGCTCAGGCAGGGTTTGATGCACACGATCGGCTATTTTGCCGAGCTTGAGACGGCGCAGATGATCGACAGAAGACGTCGAATTGCCGCCACCGTGCGTTCTGCATCAGGCCGGCTGCAAAACCTGCCGGCCTGAGGCGAGGAGTGTCTGGCCGCTGCATGATCGCGCGGTCGTTTCGGATTGGTCACTTTTTCTCGTCGCGGGAACAACCCGTCCAGCTTCTGGTTCTGCCAAGGTACCGGCATGGAGACGATTGTGCATCCGAAGCGATCCGCCAAAGACATCGAACAAATGGCCGCAAAGGAGACGGCTGCCTTCCTGCGGCGCGCCTCTATTACCTATCTGGAATGTTGTGTGAGCCTGATGATGACGCATCTTCAGCGCGAGGAGGTAGCCGCCATCCTCGAAAAGGAAGCGGATATGCTGCGCCGGCTGGACTGATCCCGCTCGAGCGGCGGCAGGTCGCCTTGGCTTTCCAGGAAACGAAGCAGCGCGGCAGCGTAACGTCTTGCCGCGGCCGCCAGCCGGATCTGTTCCCGATCATCGCCCGATCGCTCAGCCATGCTCCACAAGCCAAGCTGGAAGGCGAGATAGCAGGGCTCGTAGTAGTGGACCAGTTTGGCATCGACGGGACGAGACGTAGTCGCCTCGACAGCTTTGCACAGTGCCGCAGTCGCCGCGTCGGAGAGGCTGTACTCGACACGGGCGCCGGCAATGTCCCAGGCGATGTCCTGGCAGCCGATCAGATCGTGCGATCGGCAATGGTCGAGGGCGTCCGTCTTGATCAGCGTTCCGCCGCGCGAAAGGATGAACTCCCACGGATGAAGCCGCCCGTCGATTTCGACCCGCTGCATGGTCTTTGGTGGAGCCTGTTTCGAGAACCAGTTCCGCAGCTCCGCCGCGCGGCTTTCGCCCAAAGCCTCGCTTGTATTCCGCACGGCCATGTCGGCAAGCGCCTTCAGCGAGGCGCCCGGTTCGGAGGCGGGCAGATTGGCTGCGCGCCAGGACAGATAGCGCGCGAGATGAGCGACCATTTTTTGTTTCGAATGCCTTGCCCGCTCCAGCGTTGCACCGTCGCTCCAGCGTTCGACGAGAAAGCCATGGCACAGCCCGGCAATTTCCGGGCCAAAGCCTGCGTCATGCAGCCTCCTGGCAGTCTCGGCCTTGTGCATTCCGATTTCACCGAGGCCGACGAATTTGACCGACCATTTTTCCCGGCCCGCAGAAGCAAGAAACTTTCGCCGCTCGAAGCCGCGGTGGACGGGTGGCCAATGATCCTGCGAGCCATAATGCAAGCGACGCCACTCTCCGGCGGATATTTCCATCAGGCTGACCGCTGCGCGGCCGATCGTCCTGGCCACCCAATCCCGCAGCGCCGGCAGAGCGGATCCCGCGGGGAAAGTCCGTTCGAAATCCGCTGTGTGTTGTTGGCAAACCGTCCATGCCTCACGGATGTCCGCCGATGCCTCGGCCCCCGGCCCACCCGAATGGCTGGGGAACAGATGGATGCGCCCGGCATCGATATCCAGCGCTTGCAGCCATGCGACGACGGCGTGAAACGAGCTGCCGGACAGGCCCGGGCCCTCATCGACGATGGCAAAGCGGGCCGACGGCTTCGCCATCCAGCTACCGATCAACTCCGGATCGGCGGCAAGCCGCCTGCGAAACGGATGACCGGTCGGACGGACGCTGACGGGTGCCGGTGCGCCGATGGCTGCAGCCACCATCGCTGCAAGCCCCAGGCCGATGCTGCGGATGCCGATTACGCATGTGTTCGCATCGAGACCCGACTGCCGCGCGGCGACCAAATAGCTTTCCGGATAGAGCGCGTAATGCGCGTAGCCCTCGGCCGTGCCGATGAGGATTTCGCCGTCGCAATCGAGTTCGGCCAGCATTCGCGGCACGTCGGCATCGATCGGGCCGTCGACGGCGAATCCGGCCCTCCACGATCTGCCCACGTCCCGGGCCAAGCCGACCAGGAGATTTGCGCCCGCGATCCGCTGTCGGGAATTCCTGTCCATGCCGTTGGCCTCGAATTCAGCATCGGCAAGGCCCTGGACCAATTCCGAGGTCTTGATGAACAGGCCGACCAGGGCTGCGTGGCGTTCGATCCCGCTGGGCATGTCCGCAATGTGCCCGGCCGCTTCGCAGGCCGAGCTGCGAACATGTCGCGCGCTCTCAATTCGCTTGTGGTCGCCATAGACGATCATTGTCCCGTCCCGGTTGGCCTCACTGCACAACTCGGCGAGCGCTACTTTGATCCACCATCGGTTGCACGATTTTTGCAGCCGGCAAGGAACAATCAGCGAGGCAGGCGGTTTGGCACGAAGAACTTACCTTCAACAGCATAGGCAGCGGTTTCGTGGGATCGAAGAAAGTTCGGATCGGAATAGTCGGCGTCGGCAACTGCGCCTCCTCCCTTGTTCAGGGCATCACCTATTACCGCGACGCAAGAAGCAATGAGCCCATACCCGGGCTGATGCATGCCGATCTTGGCGGCTACCATGTCAAGGACATCGAGGTGGTCTGCGCTTTCGACGTCGCCAAGGGCAAGGTCGGACGCGATGTGGCCGACGCGATCTACAGCGCGCCGAACAATACTTTCCGCTTTGCCAATGTAGCGCCTACCGGCGCCCGCGTCGAACGCGGACCGACGCTGGATGGCATCGGCAAATATCTGCGTGACGAGATCGTGGAGGCCGACGAACCCGTCGCCAACATCAGCAAGATCCTCGCCGAAAGCGGCGCCGAAATCCTGGTGTCATATCTGCCTGTCGGTTCGGAGGAGGCAACGCGCTTTTATGCCGAGTGCGCGCTCGAGGCGGGCTGTGCCTTCGTCAACTGCATACCCGTCTTCATCGCCTCGCGGCCGGAGTGGCGCCGGCGCTTCGAGCAGCACGGCCTGCCGCTGATCGGCGACGACATCAAGAGCCAGGTCGGTGCGACGATCGTCCACCGGCTGCTCGCCAACCTGTTCCGCGAGCGCGGCGTGCGCATCGATCGCACCTACCAGCTCAATTTCGGCGGCAACACCGACTTCCTCAACATGCTGGAGCGCGAGCGGCTGGAATCGAAGAAGATCTCAAAGACGCAATCCGTCACCAGCCAGATCGACGTTCCCCTGGAGCCCGGCAACATTCACGTCGGGCCGAGCGACCATGTCCCGTGGCTGACCGATCGCAAGTGGGCCTATATCCGGGTCGAAGGCACGACCTTTGGCGGCGTACCGCTCAATGCCGAGCTCAAGCTGGAAGTGTGGGATTCGCCCAATTCGGCCGGCGTCGTCATCGATGCGGTGCGTTGCGCCAAGCTGGCGCTCGACCGCGGTATCGCGGGCGCGCTGACCGGTCCCTGCAGCTATTTCATGAAATCGCCGCCCGAGCAGTTCACCGACGCGGAAGCGCGCCAGCGCACGCTCTCTTTTATCGCCGGCAAGGACGAGCCGATGCTCGATGCCGCGGAATGACGACGACGTTCTTTCTGGTGCGCCACGCCGCGCACGACAATGTCGGCTGTTATCTTGCCGGAAGGATGGCCGGCGTTTGCCTCGGCGAAGCCGGCAAGGCACAGGCCTCGCATCTGGCAGACCGCATGGCACGTGAGGCGATAGCGGCAATCTTCTGCAGCCCGCGCGAACGCACGCAGGAGACTGCCAATCCGATCGCGCTCGCCTGCAATGCCGGTGAAATCGCGATCCGCGAGGAGATCGATGAGATCGACTTCGGCACCTGGTCGGGGAAGACCTTCGAGGAGCTGAACCAGGATGCCGACTGGCGGGTGTGGAACGACCAGCGTCAGCAGGCGAGAACACCGAGCGGCGAGACCATGCTGGACGTGCAGCAACGCGTCGTCTCATTGATCGAGCAGGTCCGCGGCACGTACCAGAACCAGGGCGTCGCACTGGTCAGCCATGCCGACGTCATCAAGGCCGCCGTGTGCAAGGTGCTCGGCCTATCGCTGGGGAACTGCTTTCGCTTCGATATCGACCCAGCCTCGATCACCACGGTTGTTTGGGGGGACTGGGGGTCGAAGCTGATCAGACTCAACGAAGCTGCCTGACGAGGAATTGCCGGATGCGCATGGCTATTTTCGGTCTTACCGTGACATCGTCGTGGGGCAATGGGCACGCCACACTGTGGCGCGGATTGATCCGGGCGATGGCCGGGCTGGGCTGGTCCATCACCTTCTTCGAACGCAACACTCCCTATTATGCCGGGACGCGCGACCTCGATCAGTTGGATGGCGGCAGCATTGTCCTTTATCCGGACTGGCAGGACATCCAGAGCGTTGCCGAGCAGGCGATGAGTGAGGCCGATGTCGTCATCGTCACCTCCTATTGCCCCGATGCCGTGAGCGCGTCGCGCCTTGCCCACCAGGCCTGCCGCGGACTGAAGGTGTTCTACGATCTGGACACGCCGGTGACGCTGGCGCGGATCGAACAAGGTGAGCCTCCGGCCTATTTCGGGCCGGAAGGGCTTCGCGATTTCGATCTCGTGCTGAGCTACACGGGAGGAACCGCGATCGACGCATTGAGGTCGATGCTGGGTGCGCGCCACGTCATGCCGCTCTACGGCCATGTCGATCCAGAGCGACACCGGCCGGCTCTGCCCAGGCCGGAGTTTGCCGGCGACCTTTCCTATCTCGGGACCTATGCGGCAGACCGCCAGGCCGGGGTCGAGAGGCTGCTGGTCAGTCCGGCTGCGCGCCTGCCGGAGCGCCGCTTCATCATTGGCGGCGCACAATATCCGCAGGAATTCCCGTGGAGCGACAATATTTTCTTCGTCCGTCACCTGCCGCCCGCCGACCACCCCGCCTTCTTTTCATCATCACGGCTGACTCTGAATGTGACCCGCGAGGCGATGGCAGAAAGGGGCTGGTGCCCATCCGGCCGGCTGTTCGAAGCCGCCGCTTGCGGTGCCGCGATGGTGAGCGACACATGGCCGGGACTGGAGGCCTTTTTCCGGCCCGGCGAAGAGATCGTCGTGGCGAACAGCACCGACGACGTGGTCGCCGCGCTCGACCTGTCCGACGCCGAGCTTGACGCCATCCGCCGCCGAGCGCGCGAGCGGGTGCTGGAGGAACACACCTCGGCACGGCGCGCGAAGGAATTCGACCGCATCCTGTCCGATGCACTGCACGGCTCCACGCATGGCGAGCCGTTGAAGGAGGCAGTTTGATGTTGGGCATCGTGCCCGCAGCCGGACGGGGAAGCCGCATCCAGCCGCTCGGCTTTTCGAAGGAGCTTCTGCCGGTCGGCAGCCGCATCGACGGCAACACCGAGCGGCCTTGCGCGGTCAGCGAATACCTGGTGCGCCGCATGGTGCGCGCGGGGGCCGACAAGATCTGCTTCGTCATCGGCTCGGGTAAGTCGGATATCCTCGAATATTATTCTGCCGGCTATGCCGACGCGACTGCGCTGTTTGTGGTGCAGCCCTCTCCGGTCGGCCTTTGCGACGCCATCTTCCGTGCCGCACCGCTCGTCACAGCCGATGAGACCGTTCTGGTCGGGTTGCCCGATACGATCTGGTTTCCCGAAGACGGCTTCCTGGCCCTCCCGGACGACGGCCTGTCCTTCCTGCTGTTTCCGGTGGACCAGCCGGAGTTCTTCGACGCCGTCGTTGTCGACCAGGACAGCCGGGTGAAGCAAATCCAGGTCAAACAGCAGAATGCCGCGTCGAACTGGATCTGGGGTGCGTTCAAGATGCCCGGCCGCACCCTTCACCAGCTCGCCGCGCTGTGGCGGGAACGGGACCGGTGCGACGAATATATCGGCACGCTGGTCAATGCCTATCTCGCCGCCGGAGGCGATGCCTGCGGCATCAAGGCTGGCACCGCCTATGTCGACGTCGGCACCTTCAACGGCTACCGCACCGCACTTCGCCTGCTTGAAAGCGCCGCCGGTACCAAGGACGACCAAGCCGCCATTACGCTGCCCGGCCACCAGCACGTCCCTGTCCTCGCAGGCGAAGGAGGCTAGCCATGCTGCATTCCGATGCCGAAATCCGCCGCCGTATCGATGCGCTCGGCCCATGGTTCCACAATATGGAACTGGCCGGCATCGAAACCGCTCCCGACCATTTCCTTGGCAACTATCCGCTGATCAAATGGCGCAAATTCGCCGACGCCATTCCCGCCGATCTTTCCGGCAAGGCGGTGCTCGACATAGGCTGCAATGCGGGTTTCTATTCGATCGAGATGAAACGCCGCGGCGCCGGCCGCGTGCTTGGCATCGATTTCGATGAGGCTTACCTGGCGCAGGCGCGCTTTGCCGCCGAGGTAGCAGACTGCGACATCGAATTCCGGCAGCTCTCGGTCTACGACGTTGGCGCCCTGCATGAGCGGTTCGACATCGTGCTGTTCATGGGCGTGCTCTACCATTTGCGCCATCCCTTGCTCGCACTCGATCTGATCCGGGAGCACGTCGCCCGGGACCTGATGATCTTCCAGTCGATGCAGCGCGGCAGCACCAACGTGCCGGCGCTCGAGCAGAATTATCATTTCTGGACCCACGACCTGTTCGACCGGCCGGAGTTCCCAAAGCTGCATTTCATCGAGCATCGCTATGCCGACGACCCGACCAACTGGTGGATTCCCAATCGCGCCTGCACCGAAGCCATGCTGCGCAGCGCCGGCTTCGAGATCGTGCTGCAACCGGAGCAGGAGGTCTATTTCTGCCGCACCGGCGACGTGCCGGCCGGCGGCGGCGCCGTCTACCCGTCGAAAGGACAGATAAATGATTGAAGCCGCCATGATCTGGAACGAGCCCAACAACAAATCCCACTGGGATCCCGAGCTCGACCCCGACTGGAGTCGCTTCGCCGCTACGGCAATCCTGGCCGCTGACGCGATCGCGTTGGAGAATCCGGCCTTGACCAAGGTCCTTGGCGGCATCTCGCCGATCGATGCCGGCTTCATGACACGGATGAAGGAATTCGGCGTGCTCGATCATGTCGACGCAGTCGCCGTGCACGGCTTTCCGCTCGACTGGAACCTCTGGCAGATCCACGAATGGCCGCAGAAGATCGGCGAGATTTCGGCTGTCACCGATCTTCCGGTATGGGTCAGCGAGGTCGGCGTGTCGACCTTCGGCGCCGAGGAGGTACAGGTCTGGGGCCTGCGCCGGACCGCGGAATTGCTGATCGGCAACGCACCGCGCATCCAATGGTACAGCCTCTACGACCTGCCGCGCGAGTGGGAAGCGACGACGCGCCATCGCGAGGCGGAAGGCTCGTCTTACTACCGCCATTTCTACATGGGCTTGCTCCGCCAGGACGGCACGCCAAAGCCCGCGCTTGAGGAGTTCCTGCACCACACGCCGGCAATGGGACTGGTGCAGTGGTTCCATTTCGAAGATCACCGGCTGGACGATGCCGTTGCCTGGATGAAACGCCTCGGCGTCACCAATCTGCGCACCGGGCTTTCCTGGGCCGACAGCTTCAGGCCGAACGCACTTGACTGGTTCGACCGGCAGATGGAAGCTTTGGCCGACTTCGACGTGACGGTTACTTTCTGCTTCACGCCGGAACACCGCGGAATGATGCCGCACCACAGCAGTCCGCCGCTGGTGCCGGAGGAATTCGCCGACTTCTGCGCGGCAATGACGCGCCGATATGCCGGCAGCATCGCTGCCCCTTCGTTCGGCAGGCTGCGCGCCTCCGCAGCGTGAGGAGCTTCGGCTCTCCAGCCATGACGCTCACCGTCCTCAACGTCGCCTATCCCCTCGCCCCGGTCGGGCCGGATGCGGTCGGTGGTGCCGAGCAGGTGCTGTCGATGCTCGACCAGGCGCTCGTACAGGCCGGACACCGCTCGATCGTGATCGGCTGCCAGGGCTCGAGCGCTGCGGGTGTCCTCATCGAGACGCCGGCCGAACCGGGCGTGCTCGATGAAGCGGCCAAGCGCCGGGCGCAGCGTGCTCATTGCGCCGCAATTGCTACCGCACGGGCTCGCTGGCGAATCGACGTGGTCCATTTGCACGGTATCGATTTCGATGCCTATCTGCCGGGCGACGGGCCGACATTGGTGACCCTGCATTTGCCGCTCGACTGGTATCCGGCCGACGCCCTCAATCCGGCGCGGGAGGATCTGTGGCTGCATGCGGTATCGGCGGCTCAGCAAAGAACCGCGCCGCCGGGAGCCAGGCTGATTGGGCCGATTCCCAACGGAGTGGACGTCGACGCGCTGAGCGAGCCGCAGGCCAAACACGACTTTGCGCTCGTGCTCAGCCGCGTCTGCCCGGAAAAGGGCATCCATCTGGCGCTCGACGCAGCCAAGAAGGCCAGCGTGCCGCTGGTCATCGGTGGCAAGGTCTACCCCTATGAAACGCACACAACGTATTTTCGCGACGAGGTCGAACGCCGGCTGGACGACCGGCGCCGCTTCCTTGGTCCGCTCGGCTTTGTCGCCAAGCGGCGCCTGCTGAATACAGCCCGCTGCCTAGTCATCCCGAGCCTTGCCGCGGAGACCAGTTCGCTCGTCGCAATGGAGGCGCTCGCCTGCGGCACCCCTGTGGTGGCCTTCCCGAATGGCGCACTGCCGGATGTGGTCGAGCACGGCAAGACCGGGTATCTGGTCGGGGATGTCGACGAGATGGCCGAAGCCATCGCTGCTGCACGCAGCCTGGACCCCGAGACCTGCCGAGCCGAGGCGCGGCGGCGCTTTTCACTCGACCGCATGGTTTCCTCCTACATGGACGCCTATCGGGCGCTGGCACGGCTCGGCACAGACAGCGGGCAGCTCGCGACGGCGAGGTGAGCAGGACATGCTCCGCAGTCAGATCATCGACGATCCGGCGGACCTCGAAGCCCTCGAGCCGCACTGGTGGGAACTCTGGTCGCGCAGTCCCTCGGCGACGCCGTTCCAGTCTCCCGCATGGTTGCTGCCATGGTGGCGGACATTTGCTCCCGGCGAGCTAGCGACGGTCGCCGTCTGGCGTGGCGACGATCTGGTCGGCCTGGCGCCACTCTATCTGGAACGCCACGACGCCGCCGCGCGATTGCTTCCGCTCGGCATTTCGTTGAGCGACTATCTGGATGTCCTTTGTCTTCCCGAGATGGCCGAACCGGTCGGCGCAGTCATCGGTGGCGCCGTTCTTTCCGTCGGCTGGTCACAGTGGATCTTGCAGGACCTGCCTCCCGGCGGCGCCGGCCTTGCCATCAGGCATGCCGCGCTCGAATCGTGCCAAGCCGTCGGTCATGCCGCTTGCCCGGTGCTCGCCCTCGCCGGCGACCAGACGCTTCAAGGCTGCGTTCCGGCACGGCGGAGGCGCCAATTGCGGCGCGCCCACAGGGCCGCGTCGAGACGCGGCAGTGTCTCCATCGAACCCGCTTTGTCCGATCCGCAGACATTCCTCGACCACCTGATCCGCCTTCATCGCGCGCGCTGGGCCGGACACGGCGACGGCGTTCTGTCCGATTCCCGCGTTGAAGCATTCCACCGTCAGGCGCTGCCGCAGCTGGTCGCACAGGTGCTTGCCCGATGCTGGCTCATCACGATCGGTAACGCGATCGTGGGCGCCTATTACGGGTTCCATCATCGTGGCCGCGCTTGCGCTTATTTCGGTGGCTTCGATCCGGCCTATGCCGAGGAAAGTCCGGGCGCGCTGCTCATCGGCCAGGCGATAAGGCAGGCGATCTGCGAAGGCGCGGAAGAGTTCGATTTTCTGCGCGGACAAGAGGCCTACAAGTACAGCTGGGGCGCCGTCGACCGGTGGACGATGCGCAAGATCTGGACGCGGAGCAAAGGGCGATGAGCGCGACCCAGCCAGAATCTCGGCGGTCGATATCAGCAAGGCGGGTGCTGGAGGATTGCATGGCAGACGGTGCCGGCGTCGAAGCCGTCATCGCCAGGCTGGCTCTCCGTTTCGAGACAGGAATCGATGCTGCAGAATTGGCGAAGATTGCGCAAAACACGCACTCGGCTGACCCGCGAAACACGGCAAAACTGCAACGGATTGCCGACCTGCTTCGGCGCAGGCCCGAGATCTTCGCCACGCTGCGCAAAACAGGTGGTGCCGTTCGGCACGAGCGTGGCGAGGACGAGACCGACGATGCGGTCGTCAAGCGGCTGGCGGCCGGGTTTGACGCGGCGGCGGCGATCTCCCCGGCGGCGAGCGTCCAGCTGTCGTCGTTGGGCGATGAGGAAAACCTCTCTGCCGCTACGGCTGAGATCGTCGCATGGCTGGAGAGGCGAGGCTTTACCGGCACCGGCCGCGACATACTGGACATCGGCTGTGGTATCGGTCGCTTCGAACGCGCGCTCTCCGCTCTGTCGCACCGGCTCGTCGGCGTCGATATATCCCCAGCGATGATCTCGATCGCCCGCCGGCGATGCGCCGGGCTCGGCAATGTGGAATTCCGCCCTGCGCGCGGTTTCGATCTTGCCGATTTTTGCGATGCCAGCTTCGACCGCGTGCTGGCCGTCGACAGCTTTCCCTATCTGGTGCTGGCCGGCCTTGCGGAGCGACATTTCGTGGAAATCGCGCGCGTGCTGAAGAGGCCGGGCATGGCCGCGCTTTTGAATTATTCATATCGCGGATCGCCGGCGCTGGATCGCGCCGATGTCCAAAACTTCGCCAACGCAAATGGCATGCAAGTCCTTGTCGACGGCGAAAAGCCGTTCCGGCACTGGGACGGCGATGCCTTCCTGCTTACGATTTCCGGCGGAACATTGCGGCCCAACGCTGGTTCGGATGCCGAACGGGAAAAGCCGCTATTCGACGGTATGAAGGAGGACAAGATGGCGTCCGGCAGCAAGAAGCACATCGGTCGCGGCAGTCACGGCAAAGGCGCTGGCGCTGGCGCGATGACCGATCTTTCCAAGGACAAGATCGGAGAGAACGCCGTTCTGTCCAACAGAGACAAGAAGCAGCACACCAAGGAGCGTGGGCTCGACGGCAATCGGGTCAAGTCCGAGCAGTACCAGGATCATTCGGCGGATCGGCGGCCTGAAGACTGATCGTTGCGGCGGCATATGGCTTGCAGCCGGCGAGCAATTGAAACGCAGCGAGAGGCCAACCGCTGACGAAGCTGTGCAAGGACCGAAGCCGGTCGCATGGATGGCCTGCAAATTCTTGCAAACTCGCACTGTTGCCACCAGAGTGAGGTGAAGGGACCAACATTTGCCAAGAGAACGCGATGTCTCGCTCAAGGGAAGATTCTGTCAGCACGCGTGCCGATCTGACGATAGACCGGGAAATCGCTTCCTTGCTTGCGGCCATCGAACAGGAAAGGGTTCCTGACCGGCTGACCAAACTTGCGATCGAGTTGCAGCATGCGCTTGTCGAAAGGCGCTTGCGCGAGACCAGCAACTAACGTCACGTGTATTAGCGGCGCCTCTCGGCTTCGAAGTCCAGTTGTCCTTCGGACAGATAGCTGCGCCTTTCCATCAGGGTTTGCGAGGAACTTTCGCCAAGGTATTCCAGCACGCCGGCGCGTGCCCTGTTGAGCCGGCTCTTCACGGTTCCCACCGCGCAACCGCATATTTCGGCCGTTTCCTCATAGCTGACGCCCAGAACGCCTATCAACATCAGAACCTCGCGCTGATGCTCAGGAAGGCTCTGGATGGCCTGGTGGACCTCCTTGCCCTGTACGGACCATTCCTGCGTCGCTTCCGAGATCGGCCGCAGCGAAGCGCAGTCGAGCAGGCCGGGCGCTTCCCTCACCGCGGCCCTGACACGCGTGTAGTAGGTGTTGCGCATGATCGTGAAGAGCCATGACTTCATGCGCGTTCCAGCTTCGAACTTGTCAATGTTAGCCAAGCCCTTGGTCAGCGTCTCCTGGACCAGGTCGTCGGCATCATCGGGGGTGCGGCAGAAGGTGCGGGCGAAAGCCCTCAAAGCGGGTATGAGGTCGACGATGGAAACTTCTTCGGTTTCGCGAGTCGCCAAGGCGTAGGCTGTAGGTGGCAATGGTCCAGCTCCCGTCCAGAATGAGTTCGTGAGCGCAGACCAGTTAAATGCATTGGGCGAAAGATCGTTCCGGTTGGCGAAAGCACCCGGCTCCAGACACCGGAGAGGACTTGGCTGAGCAATCCCGGCGACGGCGATATTTTTGACGGAACAACCATCGGGATCGCGGAGTTCAAAATCAAGGTCGTCCGACAAATTCGCGCGCCGACATTTGGCGCGTCGAAATGCGATCTCGCAGCGAGCCTTGGCTGCGACCTCAAGGGCGGCCCGCAACCTCAAGAAACAGGAGGAGTCCATGACAGGAAACAAGCACGCCAAAGGCAAAACGCCGGCCGATAGCGATCTTGCCAACGATCCCGGCATCGGCAGTTCCAGGGGCACGATCAAGGAGGGCGACCGGCTCGATCAGGGCAACAATACGTTCGAAGGCGATGTCGAGAACGACACCACGCCGCAAGGCGGTATCAATCCCCGGCAAAAGATGCGGACCAACAAGTGACCGGCTGCGCACGATCGAACAAACCTGCTGCAACCCGTGCAGCAATCCCGCGTTAAAGAGCATGAGCCTCGTGTGCGCCCCGGACGTTGATGCGACGGGCTCTTTCGCGGAGACACAGATGACAAAAAAATCGTTTGGCCGTCCCGTTCCAATTCTCGTCGGCCTTGGTTTCCCTCGCCATGTCGAGAATATCTGGCAGGCCTATGACGTCTTAAACGAATGGCCGAGCCGCGGTCCGGCGCACAAGGCGGCGTTCGACGCCTGTCGCGCCGGGCTGGCTGACGAGGTCGACGTCGAGACGGTGCGCGCGGCGTTCGATACGTTCGCCCGCAAGGCGGGCATTCTGGCCTACGATATCGCAGCCGAAATACCAGCACGCCCCACAACAGCTGCGAAGGGCCACGACGTCTGGCCGAAATGCCCATCGGACGGCCGTGTAGACCCTGAAGACGCCCAGCTTGCTTGAAGCGGCCACCTTGCTTGAAGCGGCCACCTTGCTTGAAGCGGCCACCTTGCTTGAACCGGGAGGAATACGGTGCTGAGAACAGAGTTCGATACCCCTGTTTGCATCTATTTCGGCAAGCCTGGGCGATCGCGATTGGTCAGTTCCGTTTTCGAAGCAGTACATTGCCTGAAAAGCGAGAAATGGCCGGCGCGCAATGCTCCGCTGGCGCTGGCGGCCGCTGATGTATTGAATCGCGCCCGGACCGGTGAAATTACGTCCGGCAAAGCGCGGCAAGCATTTGTCGACGCCGCTTGGGAGGCGAACATTCTTGTCGAAGGCGAGCCGCATGACGCGCGTGGCCTGACAGCCTTCATGTCGGACAGCGGGTGAACCGGCACGCTGTTTTCCCGCAGTTCCGTCCAAAGCTTGGTTTATCGCGAATGATTGGCGTTCTCGGCCTTTTTCTCGCGCTGCTGCCTGAGGACCTCGTCGGTTCCGACCAGCTTCTTCGATCCGCCGGGAATCGCGGTGGACACAACAGCCGGTGGGTCGCTTGCCGGGAAAGAATCCTCCAGACCCGCCTGCAACTGGTCTTCCAGCGTTTGCGGCTCTTCAGACCGGCCGGGGGTCCTTCGGGTATCTACGTTCTCCAGTGGCTGCTTCATGTCCGGTGAAGACTTTACCTCTCGAATCCAGCCGTAGAGCTGTTCGATGGCAAATTCCTTCATCGTGTCGAAATCGGCTTTTTCGTCACGCGATGCCTCGATTTGGTCGACCATCGTCTTCTCGAACCGGTCGAGATTATCGTTTCCGCAGGCCCGGCAGAGACGCACCAGCGCCTCGCGCAGTATGAGTGGCGCAAAGTGCGCCGTCGCCTCAAGCCTGAGCTGCTGCAAACGCTCCGGGGTAGCGGCTTGGAACTTCGACATGTTCGACCTCTCGCCTTGTGGAGCAGGTCAACGAAAATTGTCGGCGGATGTTCCATCGGCGGTGGCCGGTGCATCGCTTGGTCCTCAGCGGTGCGCGCCACCGACTGCCATGCGGATACCGAGACAGACGACGAAGCAGCCTGCCACGCGCTGCTGCCAGAGCCTTACCTTCGGGCGTTTCATGACCCAGGTCCCGAGCGTGCCGGATGCGAGTGCATATGTGCCCAGCACCAACACACCGGTCATTTTCTGGGTGCCACCGAGCAGCAGCAATTGCAGCGTGACCGATCCGCGGGAGGGATCGACCAACTGTGGAAGGAAAGCTAGCATGAAGGTTATCGGCCAGGGATTTATCAGATTGGCGATCATTCCTTCGCGTGCGGCCACAAGCGCCCCGACACTGCGGGGCTCCTCGACGGCGACGCCGGCCGACGGCAGCAGCACCAGACGCGATCCAAGCCAAACCAGATAGGCTGCGCCCATCCATCGAAGCATGGCAAAGGCAAACGGCGATGCCTGGAGCAGCGACGATATGCCGAGGGCAAGCAGCGGCAGCTGGACCATACCGGCGCCGAGGGTCATTCCCAGGACGGTGAACAGGGCAACATCACGGCCCTGCCCGATGCCGCGCGCAATCACCAGCAGACTGTCGGGCCCCGGCGGCATCTGCATCAGGATGACCGTTCCGACAAAAGCCGTCCACGAAGCGGGATCCACGTCGCTACTTCGCCCCGGTTTCGCAAGATGCCTTTGCGCCGTCCTTCAACTGGCCGGCATCTCGCATCATCTTGAGCGCTTCGTCCCTCGTCAGGCCGCACTTGCGGGCAAAAAAATCGATCTCATAGGCCAACTCGGCCGACAGGTCGTGTTTGGCATACATTCTTCGCTTGTGTTTGCGTGCGCCCACCAAGGCTCGGTCCCGGCTATGTTAGTCCTCCCGAACTCACATCGGATCAGCCGGTTCCCACTGCCTGACCAATTCGTTTCCGCAGGTTTTCTCACGCGCCGTCCGGCCGGCCGACCCTGTCCTTGAGTTCGTTCAGGAATGCGAGCAGCGCGTCTTCAGGATCGTCGGCCTCTTCGGTCAGCATATCGATGCCCCAGCGGCCGAGAACAGCCTCCTGGACGATGCTCGGCTGCGACATGAAGATGAAGGATTTCGGACGGTTCTTCTCGTAACCGGACCTGCGCCAGGTCTGCCAAAGCCGATGCAGCAGCAGACGGATGTTCATGTCGGACATGCTGTAGCCGATGAACAGGATGGTGCGCCCTAGCGCGTCGGCTCGAAATTTCACATCGAGCGGCGAATCGAACGACAGCCGTTCAAAATAGTCGGTCTCCGCCAGGACCAACGATTTATCGTCGTCGAAATCGCCGTGGAACTTGATGATCTGCGTCACCTCGCCGGTGGCCTTTGGCAAGTCCTTCGCATTGGCGACTTTGACAAAGGGGCGGCTATGGATCTCGAAGGCCACCTCGAGGTTGCGATCATAATTGGTGGTGTAGATGATCGGAAAATCGAGCGATACGATCAGCTTGTGGATTGCCGATCGCTGCACTTCTTCCCGCGAGACGCTCCATTCGCGATCCATCCAACTGCGCAAATGGCTGAGGCTCCCCTGCTTCAGCCGGTAATATTCTGCAATGGCCTGATAGCTGGCCTCTGGTGCGCCTATCATGTCCTCGTGAAGGCCGAGCTCGTTTTGCATGTGCTCGATGAGCTTTTGCCAAGACGGCAAGCCGACGCTCATCGACACCCCGGCTCCAACGAACAGGATCGCTCGTCGCTCTTTCACCGATTGGGCCAGTTGCTCGACTGCAGACAGCATTCGACACAACTGCAATAGATACCGCTCCGTTCCAGCCGAGCCCGGACCACCGGGAGAATAACTCCGATTTCGGATTGAATGCCTCCCGAGCGCCCGCCGCCGAGTTTAGCTCACCCCATCCGATATTTATTTCATTCCATTTGGCACTTCTGCGCCTGTCACGCGTTGGGAGTGTTCAACAAACACGGCGCAGCTGATGGATCGCAATCGGATTGACTCAGTAGCATTATGTCTGTTCCTGCTTACGATCTGCGCCGTCCAGCAAAAAGCTTGGGCTCAAGCACCTTGCCCGGCCGACCACGACAAATTGTTGGCCGCTCTCAAGGCCAACGTCAAAGCAAGCGGCGGCCCGGGCAATGGCGGCTTCGATACTCATGAATGGGCCGCAGTCGTGGCTCGCGACGGAACGGTCTGCGCCGTCGCGTTCAGCGGGCCTACCGCCGACGCCCAGTGGCCCGGCAGCCGGCTGATCGCCGCCGAAAAAGCCAATACCGCCAACGGGCTCAGCCTCGCCCAGATGGCGTTGTCCACCGCGAACCTCTATGCGCCGGTGCAGCCCGGCGGTCCTCTATACGGCCTGCAGGCCACCAATCCGGTCAATCCAGCGGTAGCCTATGCCGGCGATCCTTCGACATTTGGAAGCTCCAGCGATCCGTTGCTGGGAAAGCCCATCGGCGGTGTCGTCGCATTTGGCGGCGGCCTGGCTCTTTACGACGCCAAGGGGATGGTCGGGGCGCTTGGCATAAGCGGCGATTCCTCTTGTGCCGACCACAATGTCGCCTGGCGCGTGCGCGCCGCGCTGGGGCTGGACAAGGTGCCGGCCGGCATCAACCCAGACCGCAAGGACGCCATCATTTACGACCTCGATCCCGGCGGCAAGAGCGCCTCCGGCTGGGGGCATCCATTGTGTGCCGGAAGTGAGGCGGACGTGGCGGCGGAGCTCGGCGCCGGCGTGGGCGGGTCAATACACAAATGAAGAAAGTGCGACAGGTGGCCGTGCAAACCAGTGTGTCAGCCAACGGGGGAAAAAGGTCTATGACTGCGATGCTGGGATGGACGCTGCTGGCGGGCTTCGCGCTGATTACCGCGGCGGTTGCTCAGTCAACGTCAAGCCCTGCGATAAATCCGCCGGCCGCAGCCGCTCCGCCCGACGACGGCCAGTGGGCGATGCCGGCAAAGAACTACGCCTCGACCCGCTACAGCGATCTCGCGGAAATCACCGAAGACAACGTCAAGACCCTGCAGGTGGCCTTCACCTTCTCGACCGGCGTCAACAAGGGCCAGGAGGCTGCGCCCCTGGTGGTCGGCAACACGATGTACATAGTGACGCCGTTTCCCAACATCCTCTATGCGCTTGACCTTACCAAGCCCGGCGCGCCGATGAAGTGGAAGTTCGAGCCCAATCCCGAGCCTGCCGCCCAGGGCGTTGCCTGTTGCGACGTGGTGAACCGCGGTGCGGCCTTCTTCAACGGGCGCATCTATTTCAACACGCTCGACGGCCACACCATCGCCGTGGATGCGGCCACCGGCAAACCGGTCTGGAACACCCATATCGGCAACATCAATGTCGGCGAGACCATCACGATGGCGCCGCTGGTGGTAAAGGGGAAGGTGCTGGTCGGCAATTCCGGCGGCGAAATGGGCGTACGCGGCTGGATCAAGGCGCTCGACGCCGGCGACGGCCACGTCGTCTGGACGGCCTACAACACCGGCCCGGACACCGAGGTGCTGATCGGCCCGGATTTCAAGCCGCATTACGACATGGACAAGGGCAAGGATCTCGGCGTGACGTCGTGGCCGCCCGACGCCTGGAAGATCGGCGGCGGCAATGTGTGGGGCTGGATCTCCTATGACCCGGACCTCAACCTGATCTTCCATGGCACCGGAAATCCCGGTCCGTGGAATCCGGATCTGCGGCCTGGCGACAACAAATGGACCGCCGGCATCTTTGCCCGCGATCCCGACACCGGCGCAGCCAAATGGTTCTATCAATGGACCCCGCACGATCTGCACGACTACGACGGCATCAACGAACAGGTGCTGCTCGACATGACCTGGCAGGGCAAGCCCCGCAAGGTGCTGGTGCGGCCGGAACGCAACGGCTACGTCTATCTGTTGGATCGCACCACGGGCGAGGTCCTGTCGGCAGTGCCGTTCGGGCCGGTCAATTCCAGCAAGGGCGTCGACCTCAAGACCGGCCGGCTGATTGTAAATCCGGACAAAAAAACCGGCACCGGCAAGGTCGTGCGCGACATCTGCCCGACCGCGTCCGGCCTCAAGGACTGGCAGCCTTCGGCTTTCTCGCCGAAGACCGGCCTGCTCTACATTCCGCACAACAACATGTGCATGGACGAAGAAGGCGTCGAGGTAAATTACATCGCTGGCACGCCCTATGTCGGCATGAACGTGCGCATGATTCCCGGTCCGGGCGGCAATCGTGGTGCATTCACGGCCTGGGATGTCGCCGCCGCCAAGCCGGCGTGGAGCCTGAAGGAGAACTTTCCGGTGTGGAGCGGCGCCGTCGCCACCGCCGGCAACGTCGTGTTCTACGGCACTATGGAAGGCTGGTTCAAGGCGATCAGTGCCAGGACCGGCGAACTGCTTTGGCAGTTCAAGACGTCGTCCGGCATCATCGGCCAGCCGATCACCTATCGCGGCCCGGACGGGCACCAATATGTCGCGATTCTTTCGGGCGTCGGTGGCTGGGCCGGCGCGATCGTATCCGGCGATCTCGACCCGCGCGACGCCACCGCCGCGCTCGGCTTCGTCAACGTCATGAAAGATCTGAAGGATGTAACCACGCCGGGAGGTACGCTGTATGTGTTCCGGCTGCCTTGAGACGATCGGCCGAGTTGCGCGGCCACGGAGAACGCGTTCGCGGCGGTTAGCCGTCGCGGTTGGCGCACTGGCGCTCTCGCTTGTCGCCACCCTTGCCGATGCGCGCGAGCTGAGGATCTGCGCCGATCCCAACAACATGCCGTTCTCCAATGCCGCCAGGGAAGGCTTTGAAAACAAGATTGCCGAACTCGTCGCCGGGGAGCTTGGTGCGACGGTGTCCTACACGTGGTGGGCACAGCGGCGCGGCTTCGTCCGCAACACGCTGAAAGCCGGCTTGTGCGATCTGGTGCCCGGCGCGCCCGTCAATCTCGAGATGCTGCGCATGACCGCGCCCTACTACCGGTCTTCCTATGTGTTCGTGACACGCAAGGATGTGCCAGAAATCACGTCCTTCAACGATCCTCGCCTGCGCGATCTGCACATTGGCGTCCAACTGATCGGCGACGACGGCGCCAACTCGCCGCCCGTCCAGGCGCTTGGCCGCCGCGGCATCGTCGGCCATCTCATCGGTTTCCCCGTCTATGGCGACTATTCGGCGCCGAACCCGCCAGCGCGCATTATTGAGGCGGTCGCGAATGGCGACATCGACATGGCCGTCGTCTGGGGACCGTTGGCCGGCTACTTCGCATCCAAGCAGAAGGTGGCGCTGCGGATCACGCCGGTTTCGCCGCGCGTGGACGGCCCGCAACTGCCGATGATCTACGACATCTCGATGGGCGTGCGCCGTGGCGACGATACGCTGCGCGACGAGGTGAACGCCGCCCTGACCAGACACCGCGACGAGATCGACGCGATCCTGGCGGCCTACCAGGTGCCCCGCCTCGATCCTGTCGGAGCGCCTTGAAATGAAGCGCGGTCTTCCCTTGCTGGTGTTCGCGATCCTCGCGGTTTCCGGGTGCCAGCGTGAGGAACGCGACACGCGTCCACAGTCGGCGCTCGGCTCGGGCGACCAACCGTCAGCCGTGACGGCCCTCGAGCCGGGCGGCCAACGGCCGGCCTCGTCCGATACCAAGGCCGGCGTGTTCGAGGCCAACGCCTTCCACCTCAGCGAGGGCAAGCGTCTGTTCAACTGGTTCAACTGTTCCGGTTGCCATGCCAATGGCGGTGGCGGCATGGGCCCGGCCCTTATGGACAAGAAGTGGCTCTATGGCAGCTCGATCGAAAGCATCCACGCCACGATCAGGGACGGTCGGCCAAACGGCATGCCGAGCTTCCGCGACAAGATCCCGGACGACCAGATCTGGGAGCTTGCCGCCTTCGTCCGCGCGTTGAGCGGCAACGCGCCAAAATCCGCTGCGCCGAGCCGCGACGACGACATGATGCCCCATCCATCCGAAAATCGCCTGCCGGATGCCGCGACTCTGGGGAAGTCGCCGTGAACCGCCTTGTTTGCAGGGTGTGCTGCGGCGCAGCCTTCATGCTGCTCCTTGCAGGATGCAGCGGCTGGCAATCGGCGCTCGACCCAAAAGGCCCGGCCGCGGGTGAGCTTGCGTGGCTGATCTGGTTCTTCACCGCGCTGTGCACGGTGGTCTGGCTTCTAGTGCTGGCTGTGCTGATCATGCCATTGGCCCGGCGCGCGGCGCCGCTCGGCGATCCACTTGTACTCGAAGCTGCCGCCGAGCGCAGCAAGATGCGAATTGTCGTCGCCGCACTCGCCGCTACCGCCCTGATCCTGGTAGGCCTGACCCTGCTGAGCTACTTCGCCAACCGGACGCTCGCTGCTATCGGCTCGGATGCGGCGCTGACGATCCGGGTGACCGGGCATCAATGGTGGTGGGAGGTGCGCTACGAAAATGATCAGCCGAACCGCATCCTGACGACCGCCAATGAAATCCACATCCCGGCGGGCGAGCCGGTGCGGCTTGTAGTGACCTCGACCGACGTCATCCATTCCTTCTGGGTGCCGAACCTCTCGGGCAAGCTGGACCTCATTCCAGGCCACGAGAACGTTCTCGATCTGAAGGCTGACAAGCCCGGCGTCTATCGCGGCCAGTGCGCCGAGTTCTGCGGCGCGCAGCATGCCAATATGAGCACCTTCATCATCGCCGAACCTCGGCCCGTCTTCGATGCCTGGCTGAACGATCAGCTGCGGCCGGCGGCCGCCCCCGTGTCGGCCGAGGCCAAAACCGGCCACGACCTGTTCCTCAAACGGCCCTGCGTGATGTGCCACAAGATCGGCGGCACCATCGCCGGCGGTACGGTCGCTCCCGACCTTACACATATCGCAAGCCGGCGGACGCTCGCTGCCGGAACGCTGGCGATGAGCCGGGGCAATCTCGCTGCCTGGATAGCCGATCCGCAAGGGATCAAGCCAGGTGCCCACATGCCCGTGGTGGGACTGAACGGGGACGAGCTGAATGCAATCGTAGCCTATCTCGAGGGCTTGAAATGAGTAGCGCCGACCTGGCCCATGGGCGTGACCTCGCCCAGCAACGCGCCGCAGCACAAAAGGGTGACCTAGCTCCCGAGCGCGACGGTCCTCGCGACACCGGCCTCGACGACTCCAGCCTTGACGGCTGGTTGGCGCGGACATGGCAGACGGCGCCAGGCATCATCGGTGCGCTCTCGAGCGTCGACCACAAAATTGTCGCGCGGCGCTACCTGATCACCGCTTTCGTCTTCCTGTGCCTCGGTGGCCTCAGCGCCGTTGCCATGCGCATCCAACTGTCGGGGCCGGAGCGTGGGCTGATCGGGCCCGACCGCTACAACCAGCTGTTCACCATGCATGGCGTGACCATGATGTTCCTGTTTGCAGTGCCGATCGTTCAGGCGACCGGCATCTACCTCGTGCCACTGATGGTCGGCACCCGCAACATCGCCTTTCCGCGCCTCAATGCATTCAGCTTCTGGATTTATCTCTCCGGTGGCCTCTTCGCTTGGGTGTCGTTTGCACTCGACATGGCGCCCGACGTCGGCTGGTTCTCCTACGTGCCGCTGTCCGGTCCTGAATTTGGGCCAGGCAAGCGTTCCGACGTGTGGGCGCAGATGATCACTTACACCGAAGTGTCATCGCTGGCGGTCGCGGTCGCCACCATCGTAACCGTGCTGAAGCAGCGTGCGCCGGGCATGTCGCTCGATAAGATTCCGCTCTACGTCTGGGCGATGCTGGTCACCTCTTTCGTAATCGTGTTCGCCATGCCGGCGGTCATGATCACGTCGACGTTCCTGATCCTCGACCGGCTGGTCGGCACCCATATCTTCAATCCCGCCGAGGGCGGCGACGTTTTGCTGTTCCAGCACCTGTTCTGGTTCTTCGGCCACCCCGAAGTCTACATCATATTCCTGCCGGCTACCGGCGTGGTGTCCTCGATCATCGCCGCTTTCGCCCGGCGTCCGGTATTCGGCTATCTGGGCATGGTACTGGCCTTGATCGCGGTCGGCTTTCTGTCGTTCGGCCTGTGGGTTCACCACATGTTCGCAACCGGTCTGCCCAAGCTCGGCGCGAGCTTCTTCACCGCCTCGAGCATGCTGATCGCCATCCCGAACGGGCTGCAGATCTTCTGCTGGCTGGCGACATTGTGGGACGGACGCCCTGTAATCCGGACGCCGCTGCTGTTTGTGTTCGGCTTCTTCTTCACGTTCGTCGCGGGCGGCCTGACTGGGGTGATGCTGGCGTCGGTGCCATTGGACCTGCAAGTGCACGACACCTATTTCGTGGTCGCGCATTTCCATTACGTGCTGATCGGCGGGTCGGTGTTCCCGCTGCTCGGCGCGACCTATTTCTGGTTCCCCAAGATCACCGGCCGGATGATGAGCGAACGTCTCGGACGCTGGCACTTCTGGCTTGCCTTCCTAGGCTTCAATGCGGCGTTCTTTCCGATGCACATTGTCGGCCTGTGGGGTATGCCGCGGCGGGTCTACACCTATCCGGTGGAACTCGGCTGGGGCAACATCAACCTGTTCATCACAGCCGGCGCGGTCATCCTGTTCCTAAGCTTCGTTCTGTTCACTATAAACCTGGTGTACAGCGCCTCGAGGGGCGCCCCGGCGGGGGACAATCCCTGGAATGCTGGCACGCTGGAATGGGCGACGAACTCTCCACCGCCGAGCTATAATTTCGCTCGGATCCCGGTGGTTACCCACGCCGAGCCGCTCTGGGCCGAACGTGACACGCTGCCTGTCGCGACCGGGCTTCGCGTCGACGCGCGCGAACTTGTCATATCGACCGTGGCAGAGGCGCATCCAGATGTGCGCGAGAAGTCGGCGACACCGTCGATCTGGCCATTGTTCGCCGCGCTCGCCGTCGGCGCCACCTTTCTCTATTCGATCTTCAGCCCGTGGGCGGTGGTCTGGGGAGCCGGGCCGATTGCCATCACTCTGATCGGCTGGTTCTGGCCGAAAGGCGACCCGGAGGATGAGGAATGAAACAGCGCCCTACCGCCGATCTTTCCCAACTCCCGACCTTCGGGCTCGGACCACGCAGCCCGACCTGGTGGGGCACTCTCGCCTTCATGGCGCTGGAGGGCACTGGGTTCGCGCTCGCCGCAGGCGCCTATCTTTATCTTGCCTATCTGTCGCCCGAATGGCCGCTGGGCGTGCCGCCGCCCAACCATTGGCCAGGCACCATCGTCACGCTGTTGCTGCTCGCCAGCGTGGTGCCCAACCACATACTGAACCGCTATGCCGAAGCCTGTGCCATGGTGCCCGTGCGCATCGGCCTGATCGTCATGTCGCTGCTCGGTATCGCACCGCTTGTCGTGCGGTGGTTCGAGTTTCCGGCCCTCAACATCTATTGGGATACCAATGCGTACGGCTCAATGCTGTGGGTCCTGCTCGGCCTCCACACAACGCATCTGATTACCGACGTCGGCGATACGCTGGTGCTGACGGTCCTGATGTTCACGCGCCATGGCTATAACGGCCGGCGTTTCGGGGACGTTGGCGACAACGTCTTCTACTGGGATTTCGTGGTCGCGACTTGGATCCCGATCTATCTGTTGATCTACTGGATGCCGAGGCTTGACTGAGATGCGTGCGCTTCGCTTGGGCACATCATGGGGCGGGCTGTTGTCCGGGCCTTTGGCCTGGGCGGTGTCGACGCAGCTGAACTATGCGTTCGTGGAGTGGCAGTGCGCCCACGGCGTTCCCCTCATACTGGTCATTGCGCTGGTGCTGACAGTGCTGGCCTTGCTCGGCGGCGTGCTTTCGTGGCGGGCGCGCCAGCAAGGTGGCGCCGCCTTTAAACCGGATCGTACGCGCGGCACCGAGGATTTCGTCGCCAATATCGGCATTCTCAGCGCGGTGCTGTTTGCGCTGGTAATTGTCATGCAAGGCGCCGCCTCGCTCATTCTTGACGGCTGCCTGCGATGAGCTTCGACGCGCTCTTCTCTACCACGATCTGCTACGGTGCCGGCGCCGCGCAGGCCGGCTGGACGCTGGCGTTGCCGATCACGCTGCCGCTAACCTTGGTCGCACTGCTTTACGCGGCAGGCGCCTTTCGGCTGTGGCGGCGGAGTGCCCGCAGCCGCCCGTTGCGGTTGCGGCAAGCCCTGCTGTTTGCAACCGGCTGGGCCATTTTGGCGGCAGCACTGGTCAGCCCGCTCCACGCATTCGGTGAGCGGGTCTTCACCGCCCACATGATCGAGCACGAACTGTTGATGGCGGTGGCGGCACCCCTGCTGGTCGCCTCCCGGCCGGCGGCGGCGATGATGTGGGCATTGCCGATCAAGCTGCGGCTGGCATTTGGCCCAGCCGGGCACGCGAAGATGCTGCAGGCGGTTTGGGCCACCATCAGCCGCCCTGTAACGGCCACCGTCCTGCACGGCGTCGCCATATGGGCATGGCATATTCCGGCGCTGTTCGAGGCGGCGCTTGCACAGGGTGTCCTTCATTACGCGCAACATGCCAGCTTCTTCGGTTCCGGCCTGCTGTTCTGGTGGGTGATGCTGCCGCGTTCAGGCCGCGAACAAGCCTGTGGCAGCGCAGTCATGCACCTCTTCTTCACGTCGCTGCACACTGGCCTGCTCGGAGTGCTGCTCCTGGTCTCGCCAAGGCTGTGGTATCCGGAAAATGGCGCAGGCGCAGACCTATGGAATCTTAGCCCGCTCGAGGACCAGCAACTCGCCGGTCTGGTCATGTGGGTTCCGGCCGGCCTGATCTATGGCGGCGCGGCGTTGCTGCTGGCCGGCCTGTGGATCCGCTCGAGCAGCCGAAAGGACCGGGAGGCGTCGCATGCGCTTCACGCTGTCTAAAGCCGTAATCGGCGCTGCGGTTATTGTCGTGCTCGTTGCAGCCCTGGCCGGGATTTTGTTGTACTTCGAGCAAAGCCGTCGGGTCGAGCAGAAGGCCGACAATGCGACCGGCGGCGTCGGCGCCCGCGCCATTCCGATCATGATGGCCAATGGCTGCGCCGGTTGCCACACCATCACCGGTGTTCCCGGCGCGCAAGGGTTAGTCGGTCCACGCCTCGACGCAAGCCTGGCCACCCGGGTCTATGTCGGCGGCGTCTTGCGCAATAGGCCGGAGAACCTGATCCGCTGGATCCGTGCGGCAAGGGAGATCAATCCGCATACGGCAATGCCTTCGACCAGAATTTCCGATCAGGAGGCGCGGGACGTCGCTGCCTACCTCTATTCGCTGAAATGACATCGTTGCTCGCCTAGTCGAGATCAAACACTGCCGGCAGTCTACCGATGCCGGTTTGCCGGACCGGCAATCGTCACCGCCTTCGGCTCGATGCCTTGCTTGCCGACGAACCTTTCGGAACCGGCCCGCATCGGCGAGGCTGCCCGCGGTCGCGTCGCACATCGCGGCCGACGCGAGCGCCCGCTATGGCCCGGGCAATCTGCTGGTGCGGATTGTTTCGCGGGCATCTCGGATATGAGCTTCTTTGGCGAGGGGGCCGAGTCCGGTCCGACGTCGTCGTCCGCAACACGCCGATGTGGGCAACATTCCTACCCTCAATATGGTGGGGAACGAGACTACCATACGCCGTGCGACCGTTTGCACATCGGCTATGCTTTCGACGTACTGTCGCAGGTTGTGAGAGCTGTTTATGCTGCACTTCTTGAAGAGCAGGGTTAGGTGTAAAAGCTCGACAGTCAACACCTCGCCAGGAACAAATCGGCATAGCCACGGTTTGGTTCTACACGTCAAACCGCGAGGAAATCCTATGGATACTGATGTCAATTCCGAAACCCGCTCGATCTTCATTGTCGGGCTGCGCAACGCCCACGCCATGGAGAACCAGGCACTGTCGATCATGAAACCTCAGGTCAAGCGGATCGAGAACTATCCGCAGGTCGCCGACCGCCTGCAGCAGCATATCACGGAGACCGAAGGGCAGATGGCCCGCCTGGAATCCATTCTGGATGGCCTCGGTGAGGACCATTCCACATTGAAGGACACGGCCATGTCGATGGTCGGCAGCATGGCCGCGATGGGACATTCCGTAGCCGGCGACGAAATCCTCAAGAACAGCTTCGCCAACTTTGCATTCGAAAATTACGAGATCGCCGCTTACAACTCGTTGCTCGTACTCGCCGAGGCCGGAGGGTTTAGTCAGGCAACCAATTCCCTTCAGCAGAATCTCAGCGAAGAAGAGAAAATGGCCGACTGGTTGAGGCAGAACCTGCGCGGTGTCACCTTGCAATACGCCAGGCTGCGTGAGGCGGGAGAGACCGCCAAGAGTTAGGCCGCCCGGCGGGCCGAGAGGAATTCCTAGCAACCACCCCTGTCGAATTGACGGGGTGGTTGTTTTTTTTCAGAATGGACAGTGCTGCTGAGGCCCGTTGGCCAGACACGCTTCATGCAGCCCGACGAACCGAACGGATTCAGAGCGAAGAATCGGAACGGACCGGAGCGCCTCGGCTAATGACTTGAGCGCCGCGATCATATTTGTCTGCGGAAGGTTGCGGACTCCTAGCCGACTTCGATGTGCCAACCGCGAGGCGGCCCGTGGTCGGAATCGCCACGAACGACCGCAGCGCTATCACGTTGTTTCGGGAGAATCGTTCGAACTAGGAACCTCGTCGGTCTCCGGCAAACGATCGCGAATCGCTTCCTCAGTTTTGCTTGCCGTCTTTTTCACGACTTTCTTGACGCGGTCGACCAAGGTCTCGGCGTCGCTGCTGGAACCCTGTCGGTCAGCCTCTTCCTTTACAGTCTCATATGCTTCGGCGGCGACCTGCTTGGCTTGTTCCACGCCTTCTTCAAAGAGCTCCTCGGCACTGTCACGAAGCTTGTCGCGGTAGGGGCCGAGTTGTTCGTCTTCCGCGGCGGTGTGAGGCAGCATCACGCCGATGGCGGTGCCCACGGCAAGGCCCACCGCGGCCATTGCCAGAGGTTCGCGCTGGAACAGGTCCCGCGTCGACTGCCGCACCCGCCCCGCCATATCGTTGGCGCTCGAGCCGAACTGCCCGGCCGTGCTTCTTAATCTTTCTTTGGCGCCGCTCGCAACGTCTGCGACAGCCTCAGTCCCACCGCCTGCCACGGAAGCAACCGAACGAGCGGCATCGGAGAGCATGGAGCCGGCGGAATCTTCGCTCTCGGCACCGTACTCATCGCCGCTTGAGTCCTGCCAGGCCCCGCCCAAGCTCCGCTGGTCAGAGAAGGTTCGGCTGCCGTCAGGTTCCCTGCTGGTCGAATAGGCACCAAGTGCTGAACTGTCTACCGACGTGCCCTTGCCAAGCATCAGCCAGGCCAGGCCCGCGCCGACCAATGTAAGCGGCAACGGATTGTCCCTGACCTGAGTCTTAAGATTGCTGAGCATGGCGGATCCCTCGCCGCTGAACATCCCGGTGAATTCGTCGATCAGTTGGCCCGGTGTCATCTTGCTGCGGATCGAGTCTGCGGTATCTGCCACTCTGGCGCGAGCAATATCAGCATCGCGTTCCAACTCGGCTGCGGATTTGTCGGTCATCTTATCTGTTCCTTGATCACGCGTGCGTCGCGTTTAAGTTGGTCTTGTGTCCGGTCGGGGGTCAACTCTGAGGGAGCCATGCTTGCCTTGCCGGAGCGCAAGAGTATGACGCCCAGTACTGCCACCACGACGCCGACGAGCAGCGAGGACCATCCGGCTCCCAGCCCGGCGCTCGCCAAGGCAATCACCAGCGCCTGCAAAAGCACTATCAGGGCGGCGAGCAGGCAAATGGCGCCTCCCATTACCTCCACGGCGCCGGCGCCGGCCTTGCTTACCTTTTCCGACATTTCAGCCCGCAACAGCCTGCTTTCGGTTTGAAGCAGTGTTGTGACCTGCTGTGCCAGATCGCTGACAAGGGTTGTCAGGCTGCGAGTGTCCTGATTGTCAGTCATGGGTTTTGCTCCAGGCTTGCATTGGCCCAGTCATCGCCGGACTGATCGGATACTAGCGGGGCCGGCTCCACTGCCTCTGCCGATCGCCCTCCGAACTCATTCGAGCTAGGACCGGTCTCGGGCGCCCGGCCTGCTCCCGACCGGCGCGGTGCTCCGGCTTGGGCAGAGGGCGGCGAGCTCTTGATGAACCGCCCCAGCGCCAGGCCTGCCAATACCGAACCGGCGATCAGCGCCCCCGAGTTTTCGCGGCCGAACGACTGAATTTCGCCAAGCACCTCGTCGAACGGTTTATCCTTCAGGGACGAGGAAAGCCGCTCGAGCCCGCCTGCGGCGTCAAGGGCGAATTTCGAAGCGGTCCGTTGATCACTATTGGCAAGATGCTCGCTTGCCGCGCGCAATGCGCCGCTGAAGGCCTTCAGATTGGCGCTCACGTCGCGCTGCGTTCCCTCCGCCTTGTTGAACAATGCTTGCTTTGCTTCCGATGCGGAGTCTCCGGCTTTCCTGGTGATCTCGTCACGCGCATCGTGGAGCGCTTCCGTCGCGGTCTGCTTTTCTCGCTGTAGTCTTTCCGAAAGCTCGCTTCTGGCTGTCTCGAAATCGGCCGTCTGACGGCCCTGATCGTCCTGGTCCTGCATGGTGTCTCCTAGTGGAATCCGAGGAAGGAGAGGATCGCAAGCACGACGACGACGAGGCCGATGAGATAAATAACGCTGTTCATGGCGCAATCTCCTCCACTGCGCACCGAACTTGCCTGTGCTTCCCGTGTTCCCCTCAGGCGTCATCTTTTTTGGTAAGCGAAGCCTAACCAGCCTCAAGACGGGATGTTGTCCTGTGCCGATGGCGGTGAGCGCGCGGTTGGAAATGATACGAGACCGGACTCCGGTGCGACTTACAGGTCGAGGCGCAGGTCCGCTCCGGCACATGGCGCTGCATGGGCCGGAATCTTTCCGTAGTGCTTTGACTGGGCATTATCGCAGTGGGACCTGCCTGCGACCTACCACTCGATCGCAGGCCGCGCGATCATCAGCCAGAAAATCCCGAGTACGGCAGCGAAGGCGGGGAAGCCGAAGGCGAACCACAGCCAGAAGAGCCGATGATAGCGCGGCGGCAACGGCGCGCCTGCAGCGGCGGCTTGCGATGCCAGCTTGCGCATCTCCATTTGCATCCAGACGACCGGGAGCCAGAACATTCCGGTGAAGATATAGAGCGCGATCGAAAGTACGATCCAGCCCTCCGACAGCGAGTAGCCGGCCTGCCAGGCGAGCGCGGCTCCGGTCAAAGGTTGCGCGACCACGGCCGTCGCGGTGAAAAGGAAGTCGGCGACGACGACGACACGCGCCACCGCCGCAACCGTCGCGGCATTGCCGGTCCTGTGGGCGAGCAACATGAAGAAAGCGATACCGGCGCCGGTACCAAGCAGCACGGATGCGCCGATGACATGCAGAAATTTCAGCAGGAAATAGAGCATCAACGCTCCTCCAGCACTGCCAAGGCCACAAAGTGCAGCACCAGGATCGGCAACACCTTGAGGAACGGCCCAAGCGGGTCGTTCCACAGCTCGGGGCTCAGAAAGCTTCCGACGACCAGGTAGAAGAGCGAGAGCGCGATGCCGCCATAGAGGCCTTTTCGCGCCGCCGGCCGCCAGGCTAGGAGCGCGCCGACGGCGATGTCGGCAAGAGCACCGGCTATCACGATCGGCGCCGACAAGATGCCCGCCCCAGTGCCTTGCATCAGATCGACGCCGCTGCCGTAGCCGGTGGTCAGCGACACAATTCCCGTCACGATCCACAAGAAGGGCAGGACGACGAAGATCGCAGGCTTGATGAAATACAGCCGGGCAAACCATTTTTCCTGCACCGTTGCCGGATTGAGCGCGAGGAAGCCCGCCAGGGTTTGCGGGCGTATGCCGGTCGTGGCGGTCCAGTCCGAGGGATCTCCAACCGCTCCTCGGGCAATCTCTCTGGCCGCGTTGGTGCGCATCGGTGGACGCCAGCCGAACATCGCGGCAAGGTCGCCGAGGCGGTAGAGAAGCCTTGCAACAGCCGCCGGCAAGACAAACCTGGCTGCAGGAGCCCAGCCGAGCCATCGGCGATAGCTGCCGACGACCTCGTCCGTGCTCAGCTGTTCGGGACCGACAAGTTCCAGCACGATGCGAGACGGACTGGCGGGATCGAGAAGGAAGACGACGGTTGAGACCACGTCGTCGAGCTGCACCACTTGGAGCCGGCCGGTGCCGGGCATGGACGGCAGCACCGGCAGCGAGGCGAGACCCCTAAACAATGCGCTGGCCCCAAACACCGGCCGGCCGAGCACCACGGACGGGCGCAGGATCACCCAATCCAGATCAAGCGCCATAAGCGCTTGGTCGCCAGCCAGCTTCGTCGCCGAGAATGCCGAAGGCTGCGCCCGATCGACGCCGATTGCCGAGAAGTGGATCACCCGGGCAACCCCTGCCCGCGCACAGGCGAGGAAGAGTGCTGCCGCCGCCTCGCGATGGACTTCGCGCGTCTTTTCACGAGGGCTATCCTGCAGAACGCCGGCACAATTGACGACGGCGTCTATGCCCCTGAGATGCGGTAGCCAGTCTTCGGGCTGCAGCGCCACCGCCATGTCCAGCACCAGCAATTGATAATTGCCGGTCCGGTTTGCGCCGGGGCTGCGGACCAATCCGATCACCTCATGTCCTTCGGAAAGAAGGCGTGCCACGACGGAGGCACCGATTAGGCCGGTGGCGCCGGTAACCAGGACTTTCACTGGACCCCATTCTCCGACGGCGGGAAAGTATCGTTCATTCCGGTTTATCGCCCTCGATACTCCCCTTCATACCGGAAAGTTCTTCCGTCGTGCATAACAACCGCGGCCGCGCCGGATCGGAGATGTCGAGCTTGTCCCAAGCGATGCGGTACATGCTTTCGCGACTGCGCAGTCGAAAGACATTGAGGACCGCAATGCCGATGGCCGAAGCGGACAGACGCTCGAAGGCCGCGTAGATGCCGACATGGTACTCGGCAATCACCAGGTCGTCGCCATCCGATTCTGCGCGTATCTCCTCGATATGACCGATGCTTTTGCCGCGCTGCGAAAGCACATTCCTGCCAGCCAATTGCTCGAGATTGATAGTAGCCATCATCCAGCTCCCGGGATACGCCCAATGACACGGTCGCGCAGCCAGTCCTGCCAGTCGAAAATCGCCGTTTCGCGGACGTCGATATCGAACTCGATGTCGACGCCGATGTCGCGCAGCTTGTTCCAGGCGATGCGGTGCGGCTCGGCATGGCGCTTGCCGCCGAGCCTTGCCGCAAGCCGCGCCATCCAGCGCCCGGGCCGCTGGCCAAGCCGGCGCGCCAGCGTGATCGAGCCGAGCTCGACCGCAATGATTTTTGCCGGCTTGCCTGGCCTGAGTTCGGCCACCAGCCCGTCAACCTTGCCGATCTTGACCTGCTCGCGGTCGACCACTTGCTTGTCCAGGATGTCGCGCAGCAAATCCATCACGTGCCTCCGAATATCTGCAAAGGAATGGTCACGATCGCGAGCACGAAACCGAGCGCGATGATGAAGATGACCGCGGCATTCGCTATCATGCCATTGCGGTGCTCGCCGACATAACGCTCGTCGTTCAGCAGGAAGAGGAACGGCACCACGGTTAGCGGCAGGCTGGCGGCCGTCAGCGCCATGGAGAAGATGGTGAGCTTCAGCGGATCGAGACCCAGTGCGATCGGAATGGCGGCGAGAAACAGCGAGACCGTATACACGGCGCTGAAGCCCGGGTCGTCGCGCGGTTTCAGGTTCTCGCCCCAGGTCCAGCCGAAACCCTGCGCCACAAGGTAGGCTTGCTGCAGGCCGATTTCGAGCGCGGCGCCGAAACAGGCAATGCCTAGTGACGCAACGAACAGGACAAATCCCCAGAAACCGAAGATCTGGATCAGCATCAGCGGCAGTTGGTGGTAGTCGTCGACCTGCACTATGCCGTGTGCTGCCAGAACGAGCGCCGCCACAATCAGCACACCCATAGCGATTGTGCCGCCAAAACTCATGCCCAGGCCGGCAATCGCCCGATTGGCTCCGAGATAGCTCTTGTCCCACTCGTCCTCGATCGCTCCCGACGAATAGAACATGAACAGATAGGGCGAGATCGACGCACCAAGAATGCTGACCGCCATGAACCAGTAGTTGGCCGCGTCGTGATCCGGCAGTGTTGGCACGGCCCCGGCCGCGACCTGCCCCCAATCGGGCTTCAGCATGACGGCGCCAACCACGAAGCACAGCGTGACCAGCCCGAGGATCGCGACGCCTTTTTCGATGAGTCCGAACGTGCCTTTCCAAAGGAACAGCCATGCCAGAAAAGCGACCGGCAGCGCCCACCACTGAAAGCCGATGCCGGTGGCGAGCTCGAGCGCAATGGCAACACCGCCGATTTCGGCTGCCATGACCAGGAAGTTAACCAGCAAAGTGGCGAGCAACGGCCACAGAAAGGCGTTGAAGCCAAACCGTTCCCGGATCCCGTCGGCGATGGTGTGATGACTAACTGCGGCGAAGCGTCCGGCCATTTCGACCAGGAAGATGATGCAGATCGTGCCCAGGACGACGGCCCATATCAGCTGAAACCTGAACGCCGCGCCGGCCTGGGCGGCGGTCGCCATTGATCCGACCTCAAGAAAGCCGCCAACGCTGGTGACGACGCCGAGCGATATTTCGAGCAGCTTCTTCATGATTTCGGCGCGAAATATTTCGCGTAGGACGTGCTCAGGTCGGCGGCGGCGGCCCGCAGATCCTGCTGCGCGTGTTCCACTTCCGAGCGGTTGCCGTTCTGCACGGCCGTCGCCGCGCGAATTACCGCTGCCGAAAGCCGTCCAACCGCCATCTTCAGACCGGCTTGGCCGCTGGACTCAGGCGACTTGCCGGACTGGATTTGCGCACCGGCATCGGCGAGCGCCTTGCCGGCCGATTGCAAAGTGCGCGACGTGTATTCCGACGGGGCTTCCCCAGCGATCCAGCTCTCCAGGACCAGCGATGCGGTCTGTGTGGCGGAAGCCGCGGTTTTCGACTGCTGCTCGACCTGGCCGGAAGGCGAGCATGCCGTCACTACAAATATTATCAGCAGCAAGCGCAGGCGGTCTGGTCGAGAACCGACGGCTGTAACGGCATTTACAATACGTGCTTGTAGCGTTGCTGCCACACGATTGTTCTCCCCGGCACCAGGCGACTTCGGCGCGAAGTTTGATCTAGAGCGCTGGGTGATCAGGTCAACTGAACCGCGATGAACGGCGCTGGCACCGCGGAACAAACCAGCGATCGCCGGATTAGGGGATGAGGAGGCAAAGGCCATGGACAGGGAAGAGCGTATCAGGCAGCGAGCCCATGAGATCTGGGAGCGCGAAGGCCGTCCGCAAGGACGCGAGCGCGAGCATTGGGCTCAGGCCGTGCAGGAGATCGAAGCTGAGGGTTCCGAGGCCGAACGCGGCCCGGTCGTGCCCGATCCAACGGTCGAGGCCGGCTCCGATCCGGAGGCACGCGGCAGCAAGCGGCGGCGAGGGACATGAGGCCGATGCCTCGTTTCGTCGCCTGGATCGTGGTCGTACTGGTCGTGCTGTTCGCCGCCTGGCTGATGATCGGGCGCGACAGAACCGGCGGCGGAGGTCAGCCCACGCCGCACGCAATTGATCAAAATGGATAGGAACCGACATGACGGGAACCGATACTCATCCTGAACAAGACCCGGCGGAAGGATCGCGATCGATAGTGGAAAAGCAGCTCCGCAAGGAGCAAGGCGGTGAGGGTCAAAATCGCAAAGCCGAGCCAGCTTGCGACAAATCCGGCAGCAAGACCAAGACACCTTCGGAAGCGCGCAAGAAAGGCTCAGGCTTGGATTGAGCCGGCCGAAAGCGGGCTCACACTGCCGTTTGCCTCGAAATAATAGGGATAGCGCTCCTGGACGATTTCGAGCACCTCGAAGATGCGGCGAAGATGCGTTCGCATCGCCTCTTCCGCCGCAAACGCGTCGGCCTGCTCAAGCGCATCGACAATCCGCCGATGCTGGCCGAGGACTACCGACACGCTGTCGAGGCGCGGAAAAGACAGGAAGCGGAAGCGGTCCATGTGCAGCTTCGCCGCGCTGATGTCGGCCCAGATTCCGGGAAACCCGGCATGACTCGCGATGTGCTGGTGGAACAGCTCGTCCGACTTGAAGAAGCGCCTGTCGTCCGCGATGGAGGCGAACGTCTCCTGGACGGCCAGTTCGCCTTTGAGCACGGCAAGCAGGTCGGCACGGCGCGGGCTCTCGACCGCGCGCTTGATCAGGCCGACTTCGAGCGCTTCGCGCAGAAACTGCGATTTCTCGAGATCGGCAATCCGGAGCGGCGCCACCATGCTGCCGCGCTGCGGATAAATGTCGATCAAGCCAAGACCGGCCAACCGGGCGAGGGCCTCCCTGACCGGCGTGCGGCTCACGCCGAGGGCTTCCGACATCGCCTTTTCAGAAATCAACTCGTGCGGCTTCAGACGGAAGGTCAGGATCTGGTCGAGCAAAACCTCGAACGTCCTAGCCGCGACTGAAGCGCCGGGGGTGGTTTCGTCGAGCCGCCCCTCGGTGATGGTCCGCGTTCCCAAAAGCCGTGCCATCGGCGACCCCTTATAGGCTCTGCAGCTTCAAGCCGTTCATGAAATGCCTGCGCAAGCAGCAGCGCCGACGTTATTCCTTGCGCGGAGAACCGCCGATGCGCGCCAGCAGGCCGCCATCGACGCGTACGACCTCGCCGGTGACGAAGGAGGCATCGTCGGACAGCAGGAAGGCGACGACTGCGGCAATCTCTTGCGGCTGGGCGGTACGGCCGAGCGGATGCATGTTGTCGAGGATGCGCAGGATCTCGTCGGGCTTATCGTTGAGCTTAACCGCATCCCGCAGCATCGGCGTGTCGACCGCGCCCGGAGCCACGGCATTGACGCGCACGCCGAGCGGCGCATAGTCGACCGCCATCGATTTGACCAGGCCGATCAGGCCGTGCTTGGCCGTGCTGTAGGCCAGAACCCCTTCCTGGCTGGCCAGACCCTGCACCGAGCTCATATGGACGATGGCGCCGCGGCTTTGCCGCAGCAGCGGCATCGCCGCGCGGGAGAGCAGGTAGGCAGCCTTGAGGTTGACGTTCATCACCTCGTCCCAAAGCGCCTCGTCCGTGGTCTCCACCGTTCCGTAACGCTGAATGCCGGCATTGTGGGAAAGCATGTCGAGCCCGCCGAACGCGGACCGGGCAAGCTCGACGGCGCGGCCACAGGCTTCAGTGTCGGCGGTCGAGCCAAGCACGGTGTGCACGGTCACGCCGCGCGCCGAAAGCTGCGCCGCGACGTCATCCAGCTGATCGCCCGCCCGGTCGAACAGAATCAGGTCGACGCCTTGCCCGGCCAGTCTTTCGGCGACAGCACGGCCGATGCCCATGGCCGCTCCCGTGACCAGTGCGCGTTTTTTGAACTCAGCCATTTATTCTCCCTCGAACAGTTGCGCAGTGACTACCATGGTAGTCGATCGGCGCCACTTGACGTGCCTTTCTTTGCCGAACCGGCCCAAGCGTGTTCGGCGTCATGTCGATCCTTGCATGAAAGCCAGCGTTTCCGCGCGCGTCGGTGCGCCGAGCCGTCCGCCAAAGCGCAGGCACTTTAGCGCGGCGGCGGCGCTGGCCACTGCTATCGCCCGCTCTTCGTCCCAACCTTCGGCCAGGCCGAGAGCGAAGGTGCCGTGAAACACGTCGCCCGCCGCCAGGGTGTCGACGGCTTCGACCCGCGGCGACGGCAGATGACGGACGTCATTGCTGCCCGAGTAGCGGAACACGGTGCCGTTCGCGCCATCGGTGACCGCCACGAAGGCGCCGGTCCGTTCGCCGAGAATGGCGACGGCGGAACCGGCGGAAACCTCTGGACCGCAAAGGATGCGTGCCGCCGGCAGCGAAGCAACGACATGCGAGGCGAGCGGCAGTAGCCGGTCGAGCACCGGTCGCGACGCGACATCGGCGTCAAGGATCGCCGGGATGCCGCACTCGCGAGCCTTCGCCAGCGCCAGGGCCGCGGCTCCGGGCCAGCGGACATCAACCAGCACGGCGTCGAAGCGGGAAAAATCCGCGGGCGGAAGAAGGTCAGGATCGGCTTGCGTGACGGCATCGTAGAAGGGCACAATCATACGCTCGCCGGCGGCATCGACCAGGATCGTGGCAATGGCCGAGCGGCCACCTTCAACCCTGCGCACCAACGAACAGTCGACCCGCTCCGCCTCCATCTGGCCGATGACATCGCGGCCGACAGCATCGTCGCCGACGCTTGCCCATAGCCAGACCTGCCCGCCCTGGCGGCTGGCTGACGCGGCGGCGGTTGCCGCCATACCGGCCGCGATCTGCACGGCCTCGCTTGGCAGGAACTTGCCGGCGCCGGAGGGCAGTACATCGAGGCGCAAGATCGTGTCGTAGGTGAGCGCGCCCACGCAGAGCAGGCGGGGCGCTGTCATTGCAGCCGGTAGCCGCGCTGATGGGCAATCGCGGTCATCACGCCTCTCAATTCGGCAAGGCCGCGAAGACGGCCGATTACGGGGTAGCCGGGATGGGTGTGCCGCGCAGCGTCATCGATCAGCTCGTGGCCATGATCCGGGCGAAACGGCAGCAGCGCCGTCGGTTCGCCGGCGTCGCGGCGGCGTTGCTGCTCGTCGAGCAAGATCGAAACCACCGACACCATGTCGAGATCGCCGCGCAGATGCTCGGATTCCATGAACGAACCGTCCGGGTCCTTGCTGACGTTGCGCAGATGCACGAAGTTTATCTTGTGCGCAAAGCGCTTGGCGATGGCGGGCACGTCATTGGCCGGGTTGGCGCCCAGAGACCCCGTGCACAAGGTGAGGCCGCTATGGGCCGACGGCACGGCGTCCAGGATAAGCGCGATGTCGTCGGCGTTCTTGACGATCCGGCACAGGCCGACGAGATCGCGCGGCGGATCGTCCGGGTGGATCGCCAACGTGACGCCCGCCTCTTCGGCCGCCGGCAGCACGTTTTCGAGAAAACGGACGAGATTCTCGCGCAGCCGGTCGTGCGACAGGCCCGACTGCTCGGCCACCACTTCGCGCAATTCTGCTATGTCGTAGCGCTTGAAGGCGCCCGGCAGGCCGGCCATGATGTTGGCGAGGAGACGTTCTTTTGACGTATCCGGCGTCGTCTCGAACCATTCGCTCGCCCGCTGGAGAACATCGGACGCATAGTCGCGCTCCGATCCCTTGCGCTGCAGCATGTAGCAATCGAACGCGGCAAGCTCGTGCATGTTCATGCGGAGCGCCCGTCCGCCGCCCGGCAGGGGCGCAGCCAGGTCGGTCCGGGTCCAGTCGAGGATCAGCATGAAGTTGTAGCGGACCGTGCGCACACCGCAGGCGCCGAGATTGCGTAAGGTCTGCCTGAAATTGTCGTAGAGCCGGTCGAGATCGCCGCGGCCGAGCTTGATGTCCTCGTGCACGGGCACGCTCTCGACGACGCTCCATTTCAGGCCCATCGCCGGATCCGCCTCGATAAGCGCCTGGCGCTGCCTGATGGCGTCGATCGGCCAGACTTCGCCGCAAGGGATGTCGTGCAGTGCCGTCACGATGCCGGTCGCGCCGGCCTGCCTGGCATGAGCAAGCGTTGCCGCGTCGCTCGGGCCAAACCATCGCCACGTCTGCTCCATTCGACCTCCAGCTGCGGAATTTCTCGATGAGAACCGCTGATATATTGGATACTACCATGGCAGGCAATTGCTTGCCGCAGCCGGTCCTGTGTCCGCGTTCGGGCGGCCGCCCTATGAGAGATTACAACGGTACGTGGCGTTCAGATTGAACGGCTATGCAAGGTCCGAGTTTCGGCTGGCCCAAATCGCGCCGCGTTCGAACATCGTGCGCATTTGCGGCACGGCGAACTCGTCGGCGGTGTGGCCGAGCGCGCTGTAGAAGACGCGGCCCTTGCCGTAGCGGCGCTTCCAGACGACCGGCATGACGACGCCGGCGATGAAATCGAGATGCTCGCCGGTGAAAGTAGTCGTCGCCAGCACCTCGTTGGTCGGATCGACATGCATGTAATACTGCTCTGAACGGTAGGCGAAGCCGTCGATGCCCTGCATGACCGGATCGTCTGGACTGGTGATATCGACGTGATAGTCGATGATGTTGCCGGGATGGGCGACCCACTGGCCGCCGGTCATGAACTGGTATTCCGGCTCATTTCGGAAGCTGTCGCACATCGTGCCGTGAAAGCCCGCAAGGCCGGTGCCGGCCCCGACGGCGCTGGTCAGGTTTTGCAGCTCCGGCTTTTCGATCGTCGACATCGTGATCACCGGGACGATGAGATCGAGCTTGCTCAGCTGCGGATCGGCAAGCGCCGAAGTCCCCTGCTCCAGCTGCACGTCGAAGCCGTTGCCGGCCAGCATCTCCTTGACGATTTCGGCGCTTCGAGCCGGGGTGTGACCTTCCCAGCCGCCCCAGAAAATCAGTGCCGTCTTGCTCATCGCATTGTTCCCTATTCCAGAATTCCGAAAGGCAGATCGGCGCGCATCGGCGCCGGCCGGGCGCAGCCATATCTGAGATCGATACGCTGCCCTACGTCTGCTGAAGAGATGATCGATTCCATGATTTCCAGGACATGGAGGGAAAGGTCGAGACTGGCGCGGTGTTGCCTGCCCGAGACGATCGCCTGCGCCATGTCGGCAAGGCCGAGGCCCCGGTAATTGCCGTCGCCATAGGAATGGATCTGATCGGCCACCGTCCAGTCGCCCTTGCGCTGGCTGGTCCTGATGTCGCCCTGGAACTGGTTGGGATCGGAGACGATCATCGAGCCCGTCGTTCCGTAAAGTTCGATGTGATTGTGTTCATGCTTCCAGACGTCGAAGCTGGTGGTGATCGAGACCGCGGCGCCATTCTCGAATGCGAGCAGGCCGGAAATATGGGTCGGCACCTCGACCCGGATGGTCTCGCCCTGGCGCGGTCCAGAACCGATGGTGCGGGTGGCGTAGGATGACTTCGCCTGCCCGGTCACGGATTTTACCGGACCCAGGAGATTGACCAGGCAGGTCAGGTAGTACGGTCCCATGTCGAGCATCGGCCCGCCGCCGGGCTGATAGTAGAAATCCGGATTGGGATGCCAGAGCTCGTGGCCGGGCACCTGCATGAAGGCAGAGCCGGCGACAATGGTCCCGACCGTATCCTTATCGACCAGCCGCCGCGCCGTTTGGTGGGAGCCGCCAAGAAAGGTGTCGGGTGCACAGCCGACGCGCACGCCCTTTTCGCGCGCGGCCGCGACCAGCCGCTCGGCGTCGCTGAGCGTCGTTGCCAGCGGCTTCTCGGAATAGACGTGCTTGCGTTGCCCGACAGCCTGCAGGCCGACCGGCACATGATGCTGCGGCGTCGTCAGGTTGAGCACGATCTCGACGCGCGGATCGGCCAACAGCGCGTCGACCGGCATGGCAGCCAGGCCGTAGGTCGCTGCCTTGGCCTCGGCCGCCGTCCGGTTGACGTCGGCGACGCCGACAATGTCGAGCACCGGGAATTGTGGCGATGCCTTCAGATAGGCATCCGAAATGTTGCCGCAGCCGATAATGCCGACGCCGATGCTGCGCATGGGCTTCTCCTCAAAAGGCGGCATTGATGAAACAGCAGAACTCGTTTGTCACCCCCCTTTCGGCCGGACGAGGTTGTCCCGTGACAAGGATATACCTCGAGAGCCTCAGAACCGCCGCCCGATCACAATCGCGCGCCTATGCGCGAGCCGCTTGATTTCGAGGTCGAACGGCCGGTACTCAGCAACACTGCTTCATGTAGCTTGCTCGACATTTCTGATGCCGGCTTTGAGCACAGAACAGATTTTCACCCGTAGAAGGACGCACATGATCCGCCCACAAGGAACCATCGCACCGATCCTGACGCCGTTCGAAAACGACGGCCGCATTGCCCGCGACCTCTGGATATCACACGCCAAGTGGGTGCTGGATCAGGGAGCGCATTTCCTGTCGCCGTTCGGCACCACGGGCGAGGCGTTGTCCGTCTCGTTGCGCGAGCGCATGCAAGCGCTGGAGTGGCTGGTCGAGGCCGGCATTTCGCCAAGCCATCTGATGCCCGGCACCGGTGTCACGGCACTTGCCGAGACCGTCGAGCTGACGGCGCATGCCGTCGGGCTCGGCTGTGCCGGGGTGATGGTGCTGCCGTCGTTCTTCTATACGGCCGCCGGCGACAACGGACAGGCCCGCTACTATGGCGAGCTGATCGAACGGGTGGCGAACCCGGCGATGAGGATGATCCTCTACCACATCCCGCAGAATTCCGGCGTACCGGTGAGCCCGGCGCTGACCGCCCGCTTGAGCCAAGCGTTTCCGGATGTCGTGGTGGCTTACAAGGACAGCGCCGGCGATTGGAACAACACCGTGGCGGTCATTGCGGCAGCTCCAGGGGTCGCGGTGTTCCCGAGCTCGGAAGCACAGCTGACGAAAGGCCTCGCCAACGGTGCTGCGGGGTGCATCTCGGCGACGGTCAATCTGAATGCCGCAGCGATCCGGGCCCTCTACGACGCAGCGCTGGCGGGAGAGGACATTACTGACGCGGATGCCGCCATCAACGCGTTCCGCAAAATCATCCAGGACGCCGGCCTCATCTCCGCGATGAAGGCAGTGCTGGCGGTACGGTCCGGCGACAGACGCTGGCTGAACCTGCGCGCGCCCCATGAGAACGCGACGCAAGCCACCGGCGAAGCTTTGCTCGCCGCTCTCGGCCCGCTAGCCGACCATATCGGCCGGAGCTGACTATCGGGCCGTGTTCAGGGCGGCAGCGGCGCGTATCAGCGCCTTGAACGCATTCTCATCTATGTCTTCGCCCTCACGGATATCGATGGCGCGCCTGGTGTTGCCTTCGAGGCTGGAGTTGAACAGGCCTGAAGGATCCTGCAGGGCGGCGCCCTTTGCGAAGGTCACCTTCACGACGTTCTTGTAGGTCTCGCCGGTGCAGATTATTCCGGCGTGCGACCACACCGGAACGCCTCGCCACTTCCACTCCTCGACGACTTCCGGGTCAGCCTGCTTGACGAGAGCGCGGACATGGGAAAGCGTCTTGCCTCGCCAATCGCCCAGCTCACTGATCCTCGCATCTATCAGCTGAGAGGGAGAGCTCTCTGCATTTCCTTCCATAGAGCCACTCTTCATCATCATTGTCGCTTTCCCTAGGGTTGTTGCCGCTCGCCCGTCACATGAATACCGCTAGTCGGCACCGGGTTTGCGGGAATGACTCGCATTCCACTCACATTCGCTCGCCAGGCAACTGGCTGGCTTGCTTTACCCAGCCGGTGAGTTGAGCTTCGTCGAGCTGGTCGTCCTCGCGGATGTCGAGGTAGCGCACGTCCTTGTGCTTGGACTCGCCTGGAGGGACAGGATGCAGCGACGTGCCGCGGAAGAAAGCCAGCTTGATGTACTTTGTGAAGCAATGGAAGTTGAGGAACCAGCCTTGACCCTCTACGCCATAGAAGGGCGAGTTCCATTTGACGGCCTTGCGCAGGTTGGGAACGTTGCGCTCGATGAGTGCGTCGAGGCGGCGGCCGACGTCGCGTTTCCAGCCCGGCATGGCCGCGATGTAGGCCTGCACGGGAGCGTCACCATCACCCTTCGGGATCTGCGGGTTGCCGCCTGCGAGGAGGACCGGCTTGGCGGCTGCAGGCTTGGCGGCGGGCTTCTTCGCGACCGCCGCTGACTTGATGGACGTCTTGTCGGCCATGCGTTCACTCCAATGCGCCGGTGCCCCCTGCGTTGCGCCACTTGGGAGCGTAAGGCAGCACGAACATGTACAGCCCGGTAAGCAGGAGCAAGCCGAGTGGAAACAGCGGCAAGAGGTATACCCAGTAGGCGGGTTCCTTGCCTACTCCCAGGCTGATGAAGATGGCGGCGACGACCGTCGCAAAGATAATCGATAGCCAGCGGTGGATCTGCCGAACCCATTTGTTCCAATCCATTGAGACCTCCTCTGAAGACGAACCGAAGCGGATCGGGCAGCCCGTTTGGCGACTCCCGCCGGGCAGCCACGCCACTGAACGCATGCTTTACCAGCGCGCCAGTTGGGTGATTTGAACGAGATTGCCGCAGTTGTCGTTCAGCTGGGCGATGGTCGAGCCGGTCACTTCGGTCGGCGGCATCGTGAACTCGGCGCCGCGCGCTTTGATGCGCTCGTAGTCGCCCTTGACGTTATCGGTGAAGAACATGACCGCGGGCTGGCCCTGCTGGAAAATGGCTTGCTGGTAGGTCTTTGCAGCGGGGTTGTCATTGAGCGCGAGTTGCAGCTCGGCACTGTCCGGCTCGTCGGGTGATGCGACGGTCAGCCAGCGAAACGGCCCATTGCTGAAATCGGCCTTCTTGGTAAAGCCGAGCGTTTCGGTGTAAAAGCCCAGTGCCTTTTCCTGGTCGTCCACGTATACTTTGGCCAACTTGATCTTCATTGGCTTGCCTCCATTATCGCCTCGTGATGTCGCTCTGTAACAGAGCCCTTGCCTGGATAGCCCAGCGGATCTCAGTCCGTCCGCGCCAGAACCTGCTCCAGATCGTCAAAGAACCTCGGCCAGCCGATTTTGGCACCCCGGAAGTAAGGCTGCTGATCCGGCCGGAAGCCCGACTGTTCCATGCGCAAGCGGGCTCCGGTGCTCGTGGGGGTGAGGGTCCAGGAGACGACACTCTTGAGATCCTTGGTATCCCACGTGTAAGTCAGTGTTCTGTTCGGCTCGACCGTCTGCACCTGACATTCGACAACGCCCCAGTCTGCGTGAAGATTGAAACGGTGGTCCGCGACAGGTTTGAAGTCATTTTTCATGAGCCACTCCTCGATCAAGTGTGGTTGCGTGAGCGCGCGCCAGATCTTCTCGGGCGGATAAGCGATTTCCCGTTCGACAACGACGGAGAGCGTTTCGGTCGACGTTCGGTTCACTGGTCCATCCTTTTGAGCAGGTCTTCGAGGTCGTCGAACCGGCTCTGCCAGAACCCGGTCATCTGGCTTGTCCAGTCGATCAGGGGGGCAAGCGCAGCAAGCTGCGCGCTATAATGGGTCTGTCGCCCTGCATGGCGGTCGCGCACGAGCCCGGCCTGCCTCAAAACGCCGAGATGTTTTGACACGGCCGGTTGCGAAATTCCGGCCTGAGCCGTCAGAGCCCCGACCGTCTGCTCTCCTTCGCGACACAGCCGCTCAAAAATAGCGCGCCGAGTCGGATCGGCAAGCGTTCTGAAGAGTACATCGTGAGCGTTTGGCATTGGGATCGATAACTCTTCGGCTATTGATCGATGTATAACCGCCGGGATATGTGTGAGTCAAGCGGGAAGCGGCATAATTCTCGTTGCAGGTCACCTGCTTCGCTCACGCAGCCAGTTGCTTATTCCCCGTGCTCTGCACTGGAATTGTCACGCGTTATGCGCTACATGACCATCTACATGGTCAGGAGCGTGACATGGATGCAGTCAATCTGGCGGACGCCAAGGCACATCTGAGTGAGCTCGTCGACCGGGTTGAAGCTGGAGACTCGATCGACATAACCCGGCGTGGCAAGCCGGTCGCCAGGCTCACGGCCGTGGCCCGCCCTCGCAAACGGATCGACGCCGTCCTGCTCCAATCCCTGACCGCAACCATGTCTCTGCAGGCTCAGGCTGCCCCCGATCTGGTGCGATCGATGCGAGATGGCGATCGCTATTGACGTCCTATCTCGATACTTCGCTGATCATCGCGGCGCTATCCAACGAAGCCGTGACCGCGCGCGTTCAGGGCTGGCTGGCGGAGCAGGACCCTGCGCAACTTGTGATCAGCGACTGGACCATCACCGAGATGTCCTCCGCCATGGCGGTCAAGCTTCGGACCGGACAGATCGACCTGGATCAACGCGCGGCAGCGCTCGCGATGTTCAATAAGCTTGTCGCTGAGAGCTTCACCGTGCTGCCGGTGACGGGCGGGCATTTTCGGGTCGCCGCGAAATTCGCCGATCAGCATATCCTCGGGCTTCGTGCTGGCGACGCCCTGCACCTCGCGACGGCATCGGAGCATGGCGCCACGGTGTGGACCCTCGACCAGCGGCTCGCCGAGGCAGGACCGATTGTCGGCGTGCCGACGCAGTTGATGGCATGATCGAGGCCCTCTCCTCCAAAATGAACACACCTATTGGCTGCAATTCTTGACCTTCACGACTTGTGGATATACATTGCTTCCAGCGTATATCTAAGCGAGGAAGTGGCATGCAGGTCGCCAAATGGGGAAACAGTCTTGCGGTCCGCCTTCCCGCCGCTGTGGTCGAAGCGCTTGAACTCAGGGAAGGCGATGAGATCGAAATCCATGTCGCTGACGCCCGCCAGCTTGGCGTCGCGCGGAAGCCCGGGCGTGAGGAGTTGCTGAAGCGTCTCCGCGCCTTCCGCGGTCGGCTTCCCGCTGACTTCAAATTCGATCGGGACGAGGCAAATGCCCGCTAGTTTTTTCGATACCAATGTCCTTCTTTATATCGCGTCAGACGACACGGCGAAGGCGGATCGGGCCGAGGCGGTCATCGCCGATGGCGGGGCGATCAGCGTGCAGGTTCTCAATGAACTCACCAATGTCGCGCGTCGGAAGATGCAAATGTCATGGGACGACACGCATGCGCTGCTGACCACGCTGCGCGGCCTGTTGACGGTTCATCCGCTCACGCACGAGACCCACGAAACAGGATTGAGGCTCGCCGAGCGGTACGGCCTTTCCACCTATGAAGCGATGATCGCCTCCGCGGCGGTTCACGCTGGCTGCGATACACTCTGGTCAGAGGACATGCAGCACGGAATGGCGCTCGACGAAGGCTTGCGCATCGTTAATCCCTTTCGCGTTGCGAGCTGATCACGCTCATTGAAGGGGGCTGGCCGGGAGCGAACTGGCGGCTTTCGATGTTGCCGAGCGGCGCGTCGGGCACGGAGAGCGATGCTGTCAACCACAAGCGTCTGCGCGGGCGAGGAGAAAGGCCGCTTCGCGCACGTTGCGGGTGAGCTTGGCCGCAGCCTCGAATTCGGCGCGGGCCTCGGCCAGCCGGCCGGCCCGAAACAGAAAATCGCCTCTCGCCGCCGGCAATGGCGCATAATTGCGCAAGGCGGCGGCGTCGGCAATCTCGTCTACCAGCCGCAGGCCCGCTTCGGGCCCGAAGGCCATGCTGTGGGCGACCGCTCGATTGAGATCGACCACCGGCGAGGGCATCACTGCACGCAGCCGGTCGTAGAGCGCTGCGATGCGGGGCCAGTCGGTGTCGGCCGGACTGCGCGCCCGCGCGTGACAGGCTGCAAGCGCGGCCTGCAACACATAGGGGCCATCGCCCCCAAGGGCTTCGGTACGGGCCAGCGCGTCAAGGCCTCGGCGGATCAGCAGCTGGTCCCAGCGCGCGCGGTTTTGCTCGGTCAGGGTCAAGAGGGCGCCGTCCGGCCCGATGCGTGCCGGCAGGCGCGATGCCTGGATTTCCATCAGAGCCAGCAGGCCGAACACCTCGGCATCCTCGGCCATCAACCCCGCCAGCATGCGGCCGAGCCGTTGTGCCTCCAGGCACAGGCTCGGCCGGACAAGGTCGTCGCCTGCCGTGGCGGCATAGCCTTCATTGAAGATGAGATAGATGACCTCCAGCACCGAGGACAGACGCGCCGCACGCTCGGCGCCGCGCGGCACCTCGAAGCTGAGCCTGGCCTTTCCGATCGTCCGCTTTGCGCGGACGATGCGCTGGGCGATCGTCACCTCGCTCGACAGGAAAGCACGGGCGATCTCGTCCGTCGTCAGGCCGCCGATGACACGCAGCGTGAGGGCCGCGCGGGCGTCGGCCGAAAGTATGGGGTGGCAGGCTGTGAAGATGAGGCCCAGCAGTTCGTCGCCAAGATCGTTGTTCATGGCCATTTCGTTTCCCTCGGCCGTATCGTCGCACTCGCCGTCCAGCTCCCGCGCGATCTCCTCATGCTTGCGCTCGCGCATCTTGTCGCGACGGATCGCATCGATGGCGCGGTGTTTGGCGACTGTCATCAGCCAAGCGCCAGGATTGGCCGGAACGCCGGTCATGGACCATTCGGATAGGGCTATGACGAGGGCGTCCTGCACCAGTTCCTCTGCAAGATCGACATTGCGCACGAGGCGGGCCAGGCCCGCGATGAGCCGGGCCCGTTCAATGCGAAAAATCGCCTCGATCGCCTGCTGCGTCTCGCCTGCCGTCATGCTGCCTTATCGGCCAAAGCCATAACGAAGGCAAAGCAGGTTGCGGCCGACAGGTTCAGTTGCCGCTGAGCTTCTCGCGCGTCCGGTCATGGATTTCCGTGACCTCCGGCGTCAGATTCCCATTGCCAATCAGCCATCTCGTACAGCGGCCGGATTTCAATCTCGCTCGGTCCCGGCATGGGATTGGGGCAGCGCTTCACCCAGGCGACCGCCTCGTCCATGTCCTTGACTTCCCAGAGCCAAAAGCCGGCGACCAGTTCGCGGGTCTCGGCGAAAGGCCCGTCGATGACCGTCCGGCGGGGGCCATCGAAGGCAACGCGCTTGCCCTGCGAGGAGGGCTTGAGGCCATCGGCGTCGAGCAAGATGCCGGCATTGCGCAGCTCGTCGTTAAACCTGCCCATCGCCTCCATCGCCTCCTTCGCCTCGGGCGTGGGGACAAAGCCCTTTTCGCTGTCCTCGGTAGCCTTCACGAGCACCATCACACGCATCGTCTGTCTCCTTGTTGAGCCGGACTCACCGGCCCGGCATCGAAACGACGAACGGAGTTTAGGAAATCGACATTGTCCTGCAAATTTTTTTCGAGGTTGAGGAGAAGCCGCCGATCGCGGCTCCCCTGGTCAGGAATCGCGATGGCGCGATATCGAGATTGGGCGCAACGCTGGTCGCCGATTGTAAGTAATTGAGTGGCCCGCCTAAACCATTTCGGGACGTTTTGAGGCCTCGCGGATCGCCTTGTGCACGCTGCGCTGCAAATCCATGAAGGCCGGGGTTTCCATGACCTCTTCCCGGCGCGGGCGCTCGATGTCGACATTGAAGGTCTGCATGATGCGTCCTGGGCCGATCCCCATCACGACGATGCGGTCCGACAGGTAGACGGCTTCTTCCACATCATGGGTGACGAAGAGCACGGTGAGCCTGTGCTCCTCCCAGATCTGCGTCAGGAGTTCCTGCATCTGATGCCTGGTCAAGGCATCGAGCGCGCCAAAGGGCTCGTCCATCAGAAGCATTTTGGGTCGATAGGAAAGAGCACGCGCTATGGCCACCCGTTGCTTCATGCCGCCCGAAAGCTCAGACGGATAACGATTGGCGCTGTGAGGGAGCTTGACCAGATCGAGATGCTCGCGTGCTATCCTGCGGCAGGTCGCGCGATCATGACCCGCGGCCTTGAGGGCGAACTCGATGTTCTGCTGCGCCGTCAGCCAGGGAAGCAGGGTGTAGGACTGGAAGACGACGCCGCGGTCGAGGCCCGGCTGCAGGATCGGCGCGCCATCGATGGCAAGATCTCCCGCGTCGAAATCCTGCAGTCCGGCAACGATCGACAGCAGCGTGCTCTTGCCGCAACCCGACGTGCCCACCAGCGAGACGAACTCGTTGTCGGCAAGATCGAGATTGATATCGCGCAGCACTTCCGTGCGCCGCGCGCCCGTGCCGAAGCTCTTGTGGAGACCCTCGATCCGCAATTTGGGCAAACTCATCGGCCCGGCCTCATTGCACGTGGCCCTCCTGCCGGAACAGCACTTTTCCCAGTGCCTTCATGACCTGGTCGGTGATGAGGCCAAGCACGCCCAGCAGCAAGATGTAGCCGATGATGGTGTTGGTCTGGAAATAACGCTGGGACACGGTGATGCGGTAGCCGAGCCCTGATGTCGCCGCGACAAGTTCCGCCAACACCAGCCAGGTCCATGCCCAGCCGAGACTGATGCGCAACGTATCCCAGATGCCTGGCAAGGCGCTGGGAACCACGATGCGCGTCAGGATCCTGCGATCCGGCAGGCCGAGCGTCCTGCCAAGGCCGATGAAATCAGCGGGAACCCGCTTCACATTGTCCATGATCATCAGCACCTGCTGGAAGAAGGTGCCGATGAAGATGATCAGGAACTTCTGGGCATCGCCGGTCCCCGACCACAGGATGGAGAGGGGCACGAAAGCGACCACCGGCATGTAGCGGATGAAATCCACAAGCGGCTCGATCGCCGCTTCCCAAGTCCTGAAGCTGCCGATCAGCACGCCAATCGGAATCGCCAATGCCGAGGCGATGAGGAAGCCAACAGAAATACGGTATATTGAGGTCCTGAGATCCAGCCACAGCGTGCCGTCACCCGAGAGCTTGCCGAGCTGGGTCACCACGCTCCCCGGCGAGGGCAGGAAAATCGGCTTTACCAGCCCCAACCCCGTTGCCGCCCACCAGGCGAGGCCGAGGCCGGCAAAAACCGCCACTGCTATCATCAGGAAGCGCGAGCGTGCGATGGGCGCGGCGCGGGCGGCGGGGGGGGGGCGGGGCGGGGGGGGGGTGGTGTCGGGGCCCCGCGCGGCGGGGGGGCGGGGGGGGGGGGGGGGGGGCGG